>JAGPEW010000004.1 GCA_018056825.1 Candidatus Sordicultor aquaticus | reverse complement strand
TTTTGCCAATTTTTCAAATATTTCCCTCCTTTATTTTTAACGTCAGAGCAAAGTTTCTTGTTTTAAAAAAATATAACCTCGTTTCAACTCAATACCTATCCTAAGGTATTTTATTTTTTGGTTAGAGGTCCTCAAAAAAACATGGCTGTATTTCAACCTATATGTCAAGACATATTTTACCCTCCTTCTCATCATCCTTTGGTTTCCGCATTGTCTTTGGGATTATCATAATAAGTACAATCTCTCTATTCCCAGAAGTACCATATCTTTCATAAATGACCGGTTGGTAGGCTTAGAGCCATTGTCGTTGACCAACTTCAAGTTCTCTCCTCTCACTCCCTGGGGGAATTCTCTTTTCACTGCCATAGGGAGTGCTCTTTCCCATTCCCGAACCCTACTGCGCAAAGCAAACTCAGCCTACTATTTTCTTAGTATACCAGTCAATTACTATGACGAGGTAGACCCACCCTAAACCAGCTACCAGAAATTTAGTCATATCTATTCCCCAAATTTCATGTGGTCTTTCTGCCCTCCCTTTCTCCTCTGGGAAGTTCTTTTCGCTTTATACTTTTTCACTTCCAGGCATTAGATTCTCCTCTTTCATAATCCTTCTTACCCGTTTCTTATTGATAATCAACTTTTCCCGGTATTTTAACCAGGCAGTTAATCTTCTGTAGCCCCAGAAAGGATGCCGCATTTTGATTTTTTTATTTTTTCCGTTATTGCTGCATCTTTGCTTTTAACTTTTCTTCCTGTTTTTTCCCTTACTTCTCCTTTTTCTGCCCTTTCTTTTGCCCAATGAGACCTTCTAACACTATGGCCGCTTTTTCTTCTGCGGTCCATCTTCTTGATTTCATGTTTCTTCCTCCTCCTAGGGGTTATTCTCAGTATAACTTATCGTATAACTTCTGTACTCAGAGTGTGTCTCACCTTTATGGATCTCAGTATAAAATTTTAAACTTTAAATGACATTATATATTATATATTGAGTATATCGTTTTATTTAGTTAGATGAGAGAAAATAGTGGGAATAAAAAAGGATTTATTCCGTTTAGCATCTATGGTGTATAAGTATTAGTAAGTTTTACATCTTTTCTGCAGTTTTCTCCACATTAATTTCTACTGCTTTAATGAGCTGGAACCCTAGGGAAAGGAGGTGTTAAAGAGGATGCGTATATTTAGGCGATATGCGGTTATAGGTGGTGTGGTTTTTATTGCTTTTTTCCTGGGGACTTTAGCCGTAGATATTCCCCTTTCTTATTCTAAGGAGGATATGAAATCCATGGCCGAAAAGGTGGGGTCAACTACCCAAACTTTTTACACCACGGGAAGTGACCAAGTTTACTATCAAATAGAGCGAAATTTAATAGCCCTGGGTGAAATAATAGAGATGGTGGAAAAGGTAGAAAACTTCGATGCGGTTATAAACCCTATGGTAGAGAAATTAGAAGAGATTACTGTTTCTTATGAACGTATTTCTGCTCTTCGACCCCAAATAGAAGAGGAGTTAAGAGAAAGGGTGAAAGCGTTTCAGGAATTGCTTAGGAAATCTAAAGACCAAATTAGAATTTTAGAGGATGAAAAGCTGAAGTTGGAAGAAGAATTACAGGAGCTATCTCTGGAGCAGGATGAGGAAATGAGAAACATTAGAAAAAGAAGCCTGGAAATGCAAATAGAGTTTAAGGTTAAAGAGATTCAAATCTGGAAAGAATTTATCTCTCTGGAAGATAAAATTTATGAGACAATCAAGAATGCTGACCGAACCATCAAAAAGTTTCTTTTGGTTCTTTCTGAAAATGCTAAAGTTTATCGAGGAGCTTTAGAAGTGGTTAAACTCCAGCGAGATATCAAAAGTTTGGCTAACTTCATGAGTTTGCAGCAATTCTCTGATGAATTGGTATCCACTTGGCAGGACCTACAATATCTCATTGAACTTCTAACTCAGGAAGTTAATAAGCTTCCTGCTTTTCAAGAGTGAAATTGACTTTGGTGGTGTGATAAGAAAGAAGAAATGAAAAAAGAGGTTAAAAGAATAAAATGGTGGGTAGTTATCTTAATAGTGGGTTTTTCCCTCCTTTTTTGGGGTGGTAAAGGATGGAGATGGTTTTCCCGTCCTCATACCTGGTCTGATGTAGCTATCCTTACCCGAGAAATTGAGGAAAAAGGTCAAAAACTCAACCAAATTTTGCAAGAAACTCTCCAGTCGATAATGGATAAGGAGGCTCCTGTAGGGCACTGATTACCTTTTTATTAGAGATTCTTCGCTCTCTATTTCTAAAGTTTCTTCTGAGCATCTTTCCCTTTTCTTCCCATCTCTTTCTCGCTGTAGCAGGAGCCCATTTACCACAGCGGCTACCCCATAGAACTTTAATATCTTTTCTTCCCTCAATGCCACTATTTCGCAGGCATTAGGGTAATCTCCACGGGTAAAGCTTCGGCTTTCAAACTGGCGGTCAATAATCTCAAATCCGGAAAAAACACTTTTCTCTGGAGCATACTCCATAGCTAATCTTTTCTGGGGTCAGGTCTTGATTCTTGAATGTATCTATCACCTTTAAACCGTCATTCTTGAATGTATTTATCACCCTTAAACCGTCATTCCTGAATGTATTTATCAGGAATCCATAGTATATAGAATCTTTAGATTCCCGATTACTGACTTCGGGAATGACAAAATGAGGAGAGTCGTCATTCCTGAATGTATTTATCACCTTTAAACCGTCATTCCTGAATGTATTTATCAGGAATCCATAGTATATAGAATCTTTAGATTCCCGATTACTGACTTCGGGAATGACAAAATGAGGAGAGTCATCATTCCTGAATGTATTTATTAGGAATCCACATTTAATGGGTACTGGGTTGATGCCACTTTATACTCTTTGAATGATACCTCTACTAATTCCGGTTAACCTCTTAAATTGGTCTAATAGCTAAAGCAGCTATTTCTTGTAAATCTTTTAAGCCTAAATCTCTTTTATGGATATCCAACTTTGCTATAGCTATTCCCCTTGTCAATTCTGCCCGGTTGCTTGATTATTTTATAGCAGCATCATCAGTGATTGGCTTCTTTTCTGCTAGGTCTATACCTGGGTCTTAGTTCTCTGGATGAATAAATTCAATCAAGCTATTACTAGCCTTTTCTCAGTCAGAGTTAAAAATCCTAAGGGCTAAGTCAGTAGCAGTGCTATTTACCTCGTGATACTTTCACCAATCTTCCGATATTATTGCCAGGTTTGAACAAGTTTAATCCTATCTTCTTCCTCTTTAAAAAAGAGTTGGATGATTTATTCCTCTCCTAAGGATTTGGTATATTCCGGTAGTGCTTTTCATTCTGGCTAATCTTTAGTAGGAATACCCATCTTTAGGGTAATGCCTACTACAACCAACTATTGGTGTCTATAACCCCGTCCTTTTGTTATGTAAACTTTATCATAAAGCCATTAAAAATTTGACAAGCTCCAAAAATTAGCCGAGTTTCATAAAAGATTGTAAAAATGTTCTAAGTTAATTGATACTTGCTTTAGTACGTGGGCAAGGGTAGAACGTTTTATAGGATTATGAAGGGAAACATTTATTTTTAATAAATCATTTCCTATTCTTTTTTGTAATCGGATATGGCTTCCTTTTTGTTTTACTACCGTCCATCCGTCCCGTTGAAGCGCTTTTACTACAACAACATAAGAGAGGCTGGGAACTTTTGTCACACTTCTATCCTGAAAATACCGTAACGAGTGAGGATTGAACTATGATGAGTAAAAAATGTAGTCATAGTAATAAATACTAACATCCTAAGTCCTCGCGGCCTTCGGCATAAGAAAGAATAATTTAAATGCTTAAAGATAGCCCTGAAAATTCGTTCAGGGCTGAAGCAGTGAGGGTCTCATCCGACGAAACAACCGTCACCCTGAGGCTGAGCTGCTTACAGCGTAAGATAGAATAAATTCAAACCTTCAAAGGTAGCCCTGAAAAATTCATTCAGGGCTGAAGCCGTGAGGGTCTCATCCTTTGTCTTTTTTCCTTTTCTCCCGCTCACCCGCTCTCCCGCTCCCCCGCTCGATCTTTAATTCTTAGGCTGCTCTGCCTCAGAATGTAACTCTTAGGGTCAAGTCTTGATTCTTGAATTTAATCATCCCTCTAAGTCTTTCCTATAAACCTTCTTATTGCTTTACTGACTGTTAAATAGTGAATACCTAAATAAGTAACAATCTCAGCTTGAGTATAGCTATACTCAACATGAGCACTGTAAATCTTGCTCTCTCTTGCTTGGTATAGCTTCCATTGGTTAAAAATCTCAGTTAATTTTTTACGAGCTACAAATCTTTCCACTTTAGGTACTTCTCGGATGGCTTGCTGCTTATCAATATATTGCTCTATTTCTTCAACAAATTGGTCTTTTCCTAAAATAAACCTCCCTCTTAGTCTTTCCAAGGGTCTTCTTTTCCAAGCCCAGCTAATACAAAGTCTTCATAGTTTTTTTGGCAATTTTTTGTTTTTCATGAAATTGAGAAAGGATGCATTCGGTGGATAAGAATTTGGGTTTTTTCGGCTTGTCTAGACGTTGCTTGATAGCTACTCCAGCCACTCCCAGGGATATTGTACTAAACCTGCTCGGACGGGATTTAAAACGATATACCTAGATAACTCTAATAAATAACTTTCCTTCTCAACTAAAATCGCTTTAAATCTACCCCTGGAATACAGGTATCACTGTCTGGTAAGTCTGGTTCAATTTTTGGGCATACCCTACATTTAATGCTCTAATCCCCAGAGATAGATTGCCATTAGGAGTCTCTATTAATAGATGATAATGGTTTGGCAGGAGACAATAGGTATAACAAATGAACTGATACCTGGTTATCGTATCATTCAGGATCTTTAAAAAGACCATTCGGTCTCGTCAAGACCTAACCCTAATTATCAACGCTATCCTCTATAACCTTTATCTAAAAAAGCTAATCTCATTCATCCTGATCTCCCTGAGAGGGAGGAGCCATAGGCAAGGTAAAAATAAAAGTAGTCCCCTGGTGGAGCTGGCTTTCTACTTTTATTGTGCCACCATGGTTATCTATGATTTGTTTAGCAATGGCTAAACCCAGGCCTGTTCCTCCTTTTTCTCGAGAGCGAGATTTTTCTACTCGGTAAAATCGCTCAAAAAGATGAGGAATATCTTTTTCCGGTATTCCCTCCCCTTGATCTTTTATAGAAACAGCTACTTCTTTTCCTTCTTGCCAAGCTCTTATTTCTATGGTGCTCTCAGGAGGAGAGAAAATTAAAGCATTACTTAATAAATTTATCAACACCTGTTCAATTCTATCCATATTTCCCCACACCAAGGGGAGCGGGGAAGAAAAGTCTTTTTTTATCTGGATTTTCTTATCCTCTATTTGAGGCATCAGTTTAAGTAACACTTGGTCTATAAGAGGAAAGAGGGATAGAGAATTAACTTCCCATTCTATTTTCTTCGATTCCATAAGAGAGAGGTCTAAAAGGTCATGGATAAGTCGAGAAAGGCGTAGTGTTTCTCGGTGAATAACATCTAAATATTTCTTCCTTAGCTCTTCATCACTAATTACCCCATCCATCATAGCTTCTACAAATCCCTGAATAGAAGTGAGAGGAGTGCGCAATTCATGAGAAATGTTAGCCAAAAAATCACGGCGCAGCTCTTCTAATTGACGAAGCTCAGTAATATCTTGAAAAACTCCTACTGCCCCATATACTTTCTCACCCTCCTTTAGAGGAGTTAAATGAAGAACGAGATGGTCTCCGTTCTCTATTTGGAATTCTTGGGCCTCTTCTTTTCCCTCTTTTAGCGCTCGAGAGAAAAATTCCTGTATCTGAGGTTGGGGAAATAACTGAGAAATATGAAGACCTAAAGGAGCTTCCCCTTTCCATTGCAATTTTTTAAGCAAAGCTGGATTAATAGAGGTGATTTTCCCTTCTTCATCTGTGGCTACTACACCTTCTGCCATATGAAGAAGTATGTTTTCAGTTTCTCTTTTTTCCTGATGAAGGTGATTAATAGTTTTTTCTAAAGTAGAAGAAAGATAGTTAAAATCCTGAGCTAATTGACCTAATTCGTCTTCAGTAGACACTTCTATTCTTCTCTGCAGGTTACCGGAGGCTAAATCTCGAGCTGCCTCGCTTATTTTTCGAATAGGACGAGTGAGAGAACGAGAGAAAAAGTAAGAAAGAAGGAGAGAGAAAACCAAAGAAATAGTGCTAGCGGTGAGAATAATCCTCCTTGCCGCAGAGAGAGTAGCTTCAATATTAACTATGGGAGACAAAAGCAAGAGAACAGAAGACACTTCTCCATTTCGCAACACCGGCGAAGCAGCTATCAGCATTGCCTGGCCAAAACGAGGGCTAAATCCTCTAAAAACTACAGTTTCTCCTTGCAGAACTTTTTCTAACATTTCTCGGGGGAGAGGCTCTCTACCTATTCTACCCCAGGGAGGACGAGGGGGCTCAGATATAGGAAAATTAGAAGAGGATAGTTCTTGCCGATTGAGGAGTAAAACTTGAGTTCCCCTTCGCAAAGAAGGCAAAATTTCTGGTATTTCTTCTTGGGGAGATCGGGAAATAAACTCACTAATAGTTTTAGCCTGCTCCATTATTTCTTTTCCTTGAGAAGCAAGATAGTGACGAGAGAAAAATTGAGAACTTAAAATGCCCGAAACCAAAAAAGAAAAGGCGACTACTGCTAAGTAAGAAAGAAGAAGTTTAGAAAATAGATTTTTTTTCACCATTCGGGCTCAAACTTATAACCATATCCCCATACTGTTTTTATCGAGGAAGAAATTCCTCCTTCGGTTAACTTTTCCCGGAGACGTTTTATGTGGGTATCGACAGTTCGCGCATCTCCGACAAAGTCATACCCCCACACATATTCTAAAAGTTGTTCTCGGGTGTAAACTCTTCGAGGATGGTTAACCAAAAACCACAGTAGTTCAAATTCTTTGGGAGTGAGATTAATTTCTCTCCCCTCTACTTCCACTTTTTTGGCTTCATAATCAATTTTAAGACCCAGAGTCTCCCAAATTCTTCCCCCACTCAAGGAGGTGGCGTTAGCGCGGCGAAGAACCGCTTTAATTCTGGCTACCACTTCTCGGGGGCTGAAAGGTTTAGCTATATAATCATCAGCTCCCAACTCCAGTCCTAGCACTTTATCGAATTCTTCTCCCCGGGCAGTGAGCATAATTATAGGAACATAGGAAGTCTTTCTTATTTCCCGGCACACTTCCCATCCATCTTTTTTAGGAAGCATAAGGTCAAGAAGAACTAAGTCAGGGGAGGCTCTAGACATCTTATCCAGAGCCTCTTCCCCATCAGAAGCTAATTCTACTTTAAATCCTTCTTTTTCAAGATATAAGCGGAGGAGTTCTCGGACGCTTCCTTCATCCTCCACTACCAAGATGCTAGCCATTTTATCCCCCTTTAAAATTAGGTTATGAGATATAGTAGTCCTGGAGCTGCTCCAGGACTACTATAGTTACTTCATCTCACATTGGCAGGGAAACCCCTACCTTCTCCGAAGGCAAAACCCTGTCCGCCTTTCGGATACCCTTTGGCTAATTGAGAAATTTGCTCCGGAGATAGCATAGAGAGCATCTCTTGAAACATAGCGTTTCTGGTCTCCTGTATCTTTTGCCGCAAAGAATTAATCTCTTCTATCTTAGCTCGTATCTCATTGGCTATTTCATCAGAAGGGCCTTCCAGACTCAATTTCCAAAGAGCAATACGCGCATCTTCTATTTGACCTTGTAAATCTCGGATGTCAGAACGATATTTAGTCCAGATATCCAGCGCTTTAGTTTTCTGTTCTTCGGTTAAAGCAAGAGAGTCGTTAACGCTCTGGCACAATCTGTCTTGCTTCATCACTCTGTCTCTGTCGCCAAGGCCTCCTGGCCCCATTCCTTGCCCTCTTTCCTTAGCGAAAAGGGGCAAAGCCATACTTAAAACCAGCACACTCACTAAACTTACAAGTAACCAGGTTTTTCTCATGTTCTCAAACCTCCTTTTTAGGTTATGAGAACATTGTAGAAGGTTTTTTTGGCTATTCAGTGAGCGATTTGTTACTAATTTATGAAAGTTTGTAAGCTTTCCTCTTTCTTCTTTCTTTGAAATATTTCTTCAAAACTCCTACAATAAGTTTACGCTAAAAAAAGATAGAGCGGTTCTTAAGGTTTCTAAAAGAAGTGATAAAATAATATTGAATACAAAGCCTTCATTACAATTCTGGACAGCTTCTCCACCCTCAGAAGCGGGAGAGTGAACTTATATTATTGCCGAAATTTTGAATAGGTGTCAAAGCCCACGGCAGAAAGGATAATAGCCCCTTTAACTACATACTGAACATAAATATGTATGCCCAGAAGATTAAACACATTAGCAATAATGATTAACAGTAAGACACCAATGAGGGTTCTAACTACCGATCCTTCACCACCTGATACACTGGTTCCGCCGATAACTGCAGAGGCAATAGCATCCAGTTCATAACCCTGTCCAGCAAGAGGAGTAACTGATAAAAGTCGAGAGGCATAAACAACCCCGGCCAAAGAAGCCATCAAACCGCCGATAATAAAGACCAGGATATGATAGTAATCTACTTTTACCCCAGATAGTCTTGCTGCCTCTTTATTTCCACCAATGGCACAGGCATATCTTCCAAACCTAGTTCTTGCTATAATAAATTGCCAGAAAGCTACCATGATAATGAGAAGAACAACAGGAAATGGTATTGGTCCCAGATATCCGGTCCCTATGAAGGCAAAGTCAGGTGCCTCTACATATAAGGGATATCCTCCAGTATATAAATAAGTCAAACCTCTGACAATAGTCATGGTCCCCAATGTAGCAATTATGGGGGGAATATGTATTTTTACCGCTAAAAATCCATTTAATAAACCAATGAGAGCACCTATTATTAAAACCAGTAATATGGCCATAATCCAATGCATATGGTATTGCAGGCCGACACACATGGCTGCAGTCAAAGCCAGTATTGAACCAACAGAGATATCAAAGCCTCCGCCAATTATTACAAATGTTGTTCCAATAGCCATAATTCCTATAATCGAGCTTTGCCTGAGAACATTAAGAATATTAGCCCAAGATAAGAAGCCTGGAGTAATGATTGATAATAAAACGCATAATAATATAAATATAAATAAGATTCCATTTTTACTTATTAAATGCCAGTATTTTTGTAAATCTAAATCTATCTTTTTCCCCATAACTCCCCATAAATCCTCCTCTGTTTGCTTTTTATTCATAATATTTTTGCTCAAATAACAAATTTTATTTATTTTTCTTTCAATATTGTTCTCATAATTTCTTCCTGACTGGCACCATGTTTAAATTCACTGGATATTTCTCCATGGCTTAAAACTAAAATCCTATCTGAGACTTTAATTACTTCCGAAACTTCAGAAGAGATAAAAATAACACAGACACCTGATTCGGCTAATTTTCGTACAATATTATAAATTTCAATTTTGGTTTTAACATCAATCCCCTGAGTCGGTTCATCCATAATTAAAACTTTTGGTTCTACTTGCAACCATTTCGCAATAGCTACCTTCTGTTGGTTTCCACCACTTAGATATTTGATAACCTGATGTATACTCGAAGTCTTTATATCTAATTTCTCTATAGCCTGTTTTGTTATATCAAACTCTTTGCTGGGTGAAATTACTCCTTTATTCGTAAATTGATTCAGAGTAGGGAGTGTAATGTTTTTGTATAATTCCAACATAAGAATGAGCGCATCCTTTTTTCTATCTTCTGGTATCAATGAAATGCCATGGTTCACTGCGTCTAAAGGTAAATGGAATTTAACTGGCTTATCATTTATTATAATTTTACCGCTTTCCGGCTTATCAGCTCCAAAAATAAGCCTTGATAACTCGGTTTTCCCCGCTCCCCTAAGACCAGTAATACCTAAAACCTCACCTTCAAAGGCTTCAAAGGAAATATCATTCACCCTGGGTTTTTTCTTCAGGTTTTCTACTTTTAAAACAGTCTTTTGGTTCTTTTTACCCTCAGAAAATGGGGAGGTATAAGAATTTTTTAAACTCTCGCCAACCATCATGGTAATAACTTTTTCTTGATCTACTTCTTTGGTACAAACGGTGCCAATCTTTTTCCCATCCCTTAACACGGTAATCCGATCAGCAATCTTGAATACTTCTCCTAAAATATGGGTAATATAGAGAACACTTATATGATTCGATTTGAGTTCAGTAATGATTCTAAAAAGGTGCTCTACCTCATCTTCTGATAAAGAAGCAGTAGGTTCATCCATAATGATAAGTTTAGCCTTATGAATTAAAGCTTTTAGAATCTCTACCAATTTTTGTTCTGCCACTCCTAAGTTTCTTACTTTTTCATGAGGAGGAAGTTCAAAACCAAGCTGTTGGGTAATATTAAGATATTGTTGATAGATTTTATTCTCATCAATTAACCCTAATGAGGTAAAATATTCTACTCCCAAAAATATATTTTGAATAACTGTTAATTGGGGTATTAAACTATTTTCTTGATAAACAACACTTAGTCCACTTTGAAATGCCTGAGCAGGCGAACTAAACTCTACTTTTTGATTATCAAAATAGATTTCTCCAGAATCTTTTTTATAAGCACCTACCACCAATTTAATCAGAGTGGACTTACCAGCACCATTTTCACCTACCAGGGCATGGACTTCGCCTGTGTAGATTTCTAAATTTACATTATCCAGAGCTATTACTCCGGGGAAAGACTTTTTTAATTTTATTACCCTTAATATCGGGTCATTAGTTTCCTTATTTATTACTGATTTAATAAGAAATCACCTACAATTTTTAAATTTTCATCAGGTATCTTTAATAAATTCCAAGATATTACCATACCCTCTATACCAATTTCCAAAACTGAACTTAAATACTTTTCTAAAATACTCCTGTTTACATGGCATATCCCAGGTATTTGTACTGCTTCTAATCCTATATAAATTTTTATGCCTTCCCTTAAATCAAAGTTCTTTATTCTTTGCATTTCATAGTAAATAATATTTGCAGGAACACCCTTTTTTAATAGATCATTTATTTCACCCGGTAACTGCACCCCCAGCATTCGACCAACTTCCTGAATTAACTGATCTTCACTTAAAGCCGGATTAATGTTCAAGATGGCTTTTATAAAACAAGATAATTCAAGAGGTAAACCGGCTGGACCTGAGGTATAACAATATACCATCGGTTTCATCCAGTCACAAGTTTCTGCTAATAACCGGTAATCCTGAGCAACTAAAGGAGCTATGGAAGGAGCAAATAAATCCAGGCCAACCAATTTACCTCTTTTTTTTGCTTCATCGGTAAACATCTTGGTAACTTGATAAATACTTTGTGCCCTAAAATCAAAAAATCTCTTCAGGTTATCTCGTACAATCATATCAAATAATGTACGGCAAGCTGACAAATCCCTTATATCTATGTCTTTAAATTCTCGGAAAAAATCTTTTACCCGACTTCGATAATGATTCAGATCCTCATGGCAATTAGTATGAAACTTTTCTAAACATGATTTACAAAAGCAAGTAAAAAGAGTTTCCAAACCATTGGCAGGAGAAGGAAATCTAATCCGATCTAAAAAAACGCCATCAAAACTCCCTTCTATTATTTGCTTCTGATAGTAATTAAATATCTTCCTTATCCTCTGTTCATCATTAGGGCAAAGAAATAGAAAATCTTCCTCTCTTTGCCCTAATTTTTCCCAACAGCCATTTACCCCATAACCATGCAATCCATCAAACGTTTCCACTGCTTGGTTAGGCCTTATTTTAAAAAGAGAGATATCAGCTAAAATAGGATACCATAAATAAATCTTGATTTTAAAACCTGAGCATATTTCTCGGATCAAATCAAGATTTTTTTCATTGCTATCAGGCCATACAATTAAAGTATCCAGGTCAAGGGTGTCTTTAGCCAGGGATATCTTCTTTTTTAAATAATCATTTCTTTGTAAAATATTATTGGCTATATTATTTAGAACTATTTGAGTGCCAATCCATTTTTTCATCATTTATTAACCTGAGATGCTTTAAATTGCCCCCATATTCAGAAATAAATATTGGCAGCTCACCTAAGCACCCATCCCTCACATCTCAGGTTCAAATTCATCTACATTATCTTTAGTTACAATGATATGTTTGATCTCTACAAATTGAGGAACCTCTTCTCCCTTTAAATATTTTGCAGTGACCTCAACTGCTTTATAACCTTCTTCTACCACTGAAAAGTAAGTACTGGCGGTAACTTTCCCTTCTTTAATATAAGGAACTAGTTCTTTGGCATACTCCAGCCCGGTAACATACACGCCGGTAACTCTTGCATTTTCTAAGGCCATCGCTGCAGCAATAGCTCCACTCCACCATTGACAGCTAACTAAATCAACCTTTCTTCCACTTTGCAAAAATGCTTCCATAAAAGCAAGTGCACCTTCTTTAGTCCAGCCCTCGATAGGTCTTTTTTCTACAATAGTCCAATTTGGGTGTTTTTCAGCAACCTTTAGAAAGCCTTCTTCCCGCATCCTTTGGGCAGTGGTTCCAGGATTACCTTCAATCAAAATAATATTCGCTTCTCTATCACCTAAAAGCTGTTCAGCCATCTCTCCCTGGATAATGCCTGCTCCAACCTCAGATCTTCCGATAAAAGAAACAACACCTTGAAATTTTCCTTCAGTATCTGTACCCAAGCAATTGGTAAAACTAATAAGGGGAATATTAGCATCGTTGCATAATTTTACTGCTGGTATTAAAGCTATATTATCTGCAGCACAAAGCATAATCGCATCCACTTTCTTAACAACAAAATTTTCAACCTGAGAAAGTTGCTTCCCCGCATCCCACTCAGCATCTGCATAGATAATATTTAAACCATAATCCTTTGCTGCTTGATCTATTCCTCTACGCTGAACACTGAAGAACTCGACAGTCCCCGGGAGTAAAACAGCTACATCATAGGTTTTCTCTTCAGCAAAAGAAACTGAAAAGCTAACAAAAACAAGGTTTACCATTAACACAGTTAGAATAAATAATTTAAAATATTTTTGTCGAGTAGACATCTTTTATAACCCCCTTTTTCGTAGTTATCTAATACACTATAAATAACCGAACGCCCAGATTTTCCAGATTCGGATCTTTGATAATACGTCCTCGATAATATGGGATAGCACAATTGCCAATGTATAATGTCCTACCGCATCTTACCGTTTATAAGCTTGATACCCCCATTCTCTTAAAGAATAAATTGGTTCTACTGAGTTCATATCAACTTCTCGTAATATCTAACCTTCCTCTCAGACCCCTTAGATCCCTGATTTAATCAGGGGTTCGCCAATAAGACTACAAGTATACTATCTGCTCCTCAATAATCAGGATTGGTTTCCAAAACGGCGGTGGATTTCGGTATTCAACCGTTTCCCTTCCACTCTGGTTCGATATCTCCTGCTTCTCGCACCATCCAACTATCTACCCAGTTAGATGTGAGATTGAGTGTTGGGCTGTTGACCAACCTTTGCCCCGTTTGTACTTTCAACAACGAGAACTGTTACTCTTTATTTAGCACGTTTATTTAGCTTCACCTCCTATTTTAAAAAAAATTAGTTCTTCTCCCAAAAAGTCAATAGAAAATGAAATAAAATGGAAACCGCTTGATTTTCTGGGTAAGACGTTTATATCAGCAAAACCAATTCAAAGGAGACCAAGCAATGTCATAAATACAGCATAATCTATTCTTCAATTTTTGTCGAGTCAAAAGGATCTATTCATATCCTGAAAATACCGTAACGAGTGAGGATTGAACAGTGATGAGTAAAAAATGTAGTCATAGTAATAAATACTAACATCCTAAGTCCTCGCTGCCTTCGGCATAAGAAAGAATAATTTAAATGCTCAAAGATAGCCCTGAAAAATTCGTTCAGGGCTGAAGCAGTGAGGGTCTCATCCGACGACACAACCATCACCCTGAGGCTTCGTA
>JAGPEW010000174.1 GCA_018056825.1 Candidatus Sordicultor aquaticus | reverse complement strand
CCGTAAGATTATCTCCCCCGATTTCTACTCCTTTTACTTTAATGACTGTTCCCTGAGGACGGAAGCTGCGGCTTACCAGCTGAAAAGGAGTATCTATATCTATTATTTTCTCTACTAATTTTTAATCCAACCATAAGGAAGGAAATTTGTTTTCAGTGACTAAAACGGTTTTCCCGGTTTCGTCTTCTAAAAAATAAGGACTCAGATTCCCTCTGTTTAACTTTTCCTTTACTTCCAGCTTTTCTAAGTCACTTAACCCTCGATTAAAACTAACAATCACATTATTCACCCTTTGCGCTATCAAAGTTAATAGCAAAACTATGTATGATATGGAAACAATAGGAAAGCATCCACCTGTGGTTTTTCACTAATTTTATCTCGTTCCTTATTTTCTTCTTTTTTTCAATTCTTCCATAACTCGGTAATAAGTCATTTTCTCGTGCTGGAGAAGGACAAGAAGATGATAAAGAAGGTCGGCTATTTCCCACTGTAAGTGTTCTCTATTATAATCTTCATTTTCCAAAGTAGCCAGTATTACCTCAGTAGTCTCCTCTGCTACTTTGCGCAGAATTTTTTCTCTTCCTTCTTCTAAAAGACGAGAGGTATAAGATTGAGGTGAAGGATTCATAGCTCTTTCTTCTATGACTTCAAAAAGCTCCTGTAAAAACGAAGAAAGAGAATAAGGAGGAAGCTGGTTTTGGGGTTCAGAAATCTCCTCTTTCTTTAGTTCCCGGTGAAAACAAGAGAAAAAACCAGTGTGACAGGCTACTCCTTCTTGTTTTACTTGAATGAGCAAGGTATCATTATCGCAATCCACATAAATCCCTTGCACCTCTTGAAAATGACCACTTTGCTCCCCTTTATTCCACAGCTTTTCCCTACTTCTACTATAGAACCAGGTTTTCCCAGTTTCTAAAGTACGAGACAGTGCTTCCCGGTTCATATACGCCATCATCAAAACTTTGCCACTCTCTACATCTTGAACAATGGCGGGAATTAACTCTCCTTTTTCAAAAAGGATATCTTCCCAAGATTTTTCCATTAATCTTCCACCCTTACTGGTATCCCTCTTTTTTGAAGGTAAGCCTTTGCCTCTCCTATACTAAAATAGCGATAGTGAAAAATGGAAGCTACCAAAGCTGCATCAGCTTTTCCTTCTCTTAACACTGCCAAAAGATGCTCCAATTTTCCAGCTCCACCTGAGGCGATGATAGGTAGATGAACTCTTTCTGCTACTTTTCGGGTAAGACTGATGTCATAGCCAGCTTGAGTTCCATCAGTATCCATACTGGTCAATAATATCTCTCCTGCTCCCAACTTTTCTACCTGTTGAGCCCAAGATAGAGCATCTTTCCCCGTAGGAGTTCGCCCTCCGTTGATGAACACTTCCCAATAACTACGCCGATTTATTCGATCCCAGGTTCTCTTAACATCTATAGCTACCACTACACATTGGCTACCGAACATTTCTGCTAACTCAGTTATTAACTCCGGTTTGAGGACTGCCTGAGTGTTAATCGATATTTTATCTGCGCCGGCCTTGAGAAGATTGGCTACTTGTCCGGTAGCTCCTATTCCTCCTCCTACAGTAAAAGGGATAGTTAAAACTTCTGCTACCTTTTCCGCTACTTGAATCATAGTTTCTCTTTGCTCGTAAGAAGCAGTTATATCCAGGAAAATCAGTTCATCTGCTCCTTCTTCCTCATATCTCCGAGCCAATTCTACTGGGTCTCCTACATCTTTTATATTTTCAAAGTGAACTCCTTTTACCACTTTTCCTTCTTTTACATCTAAACAGGGGATAATTCTTTTAGCTAACACTTTATTCCTCCCGCAGAATATTACATACTTCTTTAAAGCTCAACTGACCGGTATAAAGAGCTTTACCTAGGATTATTCCTTCGACACCCTCCCCTAAACTCTTTATCTTCCGGATATCTTCTTTATGGCTTATTCCTCCTGCAATTATAATACTTACTCCACTTTCAGCAATAAAATTCCTAATCACTTCTATTCTCACTCCCTGAAGCGTTCCATCTCTCTGCACATCAGTAAAAATAAAATGCTCAATACCTTTATCTTTTAAAGTTTTAGCTAAATCAGTGGCTTTAATAGGAACTTCTTCTCTCCATCCCTCTAAAGAGATAAATTGCTCTCGAGTATCGATACTCACCACTATTTTTTCTTGGGCTATTTTTATCATCTCTTCTAAAATTGAGGGATTTTTTACTGCCACACTGCTTAACACTACTCTCTCTACCCCGGCCTCAAGATAATTTAGAAAAGAAGATACTTCTCGAATCCCTCCTCCCACTTCAATTGGTATTCTTACTGCCTGAACTAATTCTTTAATCAGGGAGAAATTAACCGGATATCCTAACTTTGCTCCTTCTAAATCTACAACATGCAAAAAAGGAGCTCCCTCTTCCTCCCACTTTTGAGCTACGAGAATAGGAGAAGAACTAAAAACCTCTGCTTTTTGATAATCTCCCTTTTCTAATCTTACTACTTTCCCTTCTATAATATCTAAGGCAGGGATGGGTAAAATCACTTTTTCCAGCTCCTCACCCAATTTTCCAGAATTTTCATACCCCAGACCGAACTTTTTTCAGGATGAAACTGTAAGCCCCAGATATTATCCTGGTTCACAAGGGCAGGGATTACCACATTGTAGTTGCATATCCCTATTACTATTGAGCTCTCTTCTGGTAAAGCATAAAAAGAATGAGCAAAATAGAAAAATCTACCTTGCGGGATATCCTGGGTAAGAGGAGAATTTTTTTTGAAGTATACCCGATTCCAGCCTATATGGGGTATTTTATTAGTAGGGGGCAACTTTCTCACTTCTCCCGGTAAAAGAGAAAGTCCTTTTTTGCGAGGAGCTTCCTGGCTTTTATCAAAAAGGAGTTGTAAACCCAGACATATCCCCAAAAGAGGTTTACCATCTTCTTGGTTTTCCCTGATGGCTTCTCGGATCTCTTTTTTCTCCAAATTTTCCATAGCTTTCCCAAAAGAGCCCACCCCGGGAAGAACCACTGCCTCGGCCTCTCTAATCACTTGAGCTTGATTGGTGATTACTACCTCTTCACCTAGCCTAGCCAACGCCTTAGAGATGCTATATAAATTACCTATTTCATAATCAACAATAGCAATCATCGCTACCC
>JAGPEW010000173.1 GCA_018056825.1 Candidatus Sordicultor aquaticus | reverse complement strand
CCAGCTTCAAAAGAAAAAAATTAGTATTCTCTATATTTCCCATTATTTGGATGAAGTTTTAGAAATTGCCCAAAGAATTACGGTGTTGAGAAATGGGCAATGTATTGGCACTTTTCGGAAAGGAGATTTAACCAAAGAAATACTAATTGAAAAAATGGCAGGCCATAAGCTTGAGTCAGCTGCGGTAGTTTCTAAAAAACCGGGTGGGAAGAAAATTTTAGAACTAAAGGATATTTCTTGTAATAATGTTCTCCAAAAAATCGATCTTTCTTTACATCAGGAGGAAATATTGGGAATTTTGGGAGGGAATGATTCTGGTTGTCATGAACTTATCCGTTTGATTGCCGGGCTTTTGCCTCTTTCCCAAGGAAAAATGTATCTTCAAGGAGAACCTTTTTCTCCATCCAATATTTATGATGCATTAGAAAGAGGAATATTTTTCATTCCCGAAAATATGCGTAAGGAGGGTTTAATACTACCTATTTCTTTAGCTAAAAATATTACTATTTCTAATCTTAAAGAGGTACTTTCTAAAGGAATTATCAACCTAAAAAAAGAGGAAAGTCAAGCTCAAATTTTAGTAAATGCACTAAAAATAGTCGCACCATCAGTAAAAACCGAGGTTCAATATTTGAGTGGGGGAAACCAGAGAAAAGCTCTTTTTGCTAAAGCTCTTTTTGCCAATGCCCAAATCTGGCTTTTAGAAGACCCTACTCAAGGTGTCGATGTAGAAGCTCGCCAGGAAATCCATCGTTTACTTTTTGACATCAAGTCGAAGCAAAAGAGCATTTTTCTTGTTTCTTCAGATCTTGAGGAACTTATTACCGTAGCCGATCGAATTATCATTTTACGCAAAGGACAAATAGTGGAAGAAATTACCGATTCTGCTTCTTCCAGTCCTAAAGAATTACTGCAAGCCATGTTAGGAGGGTAAATTATGTTTTCCTTTGCCACCATTGGTAGAAATATATTACTGTTGGTTCTTTTAGCTATAGTTATTTTCACTGGAATAATCAACCCTCGTTTTCTGAGTCTGCAAAATATATTAAATATTCTTCAACAAATCTCGGTCTTAGGAATTGTCAGTATTGGAATGACAATTCTACTTATTTCAGGAGGATTGGACCTTTCGGTGGGGAGTCTCATTTCCCTCAGCGCTTATGTGGGGGGTCTTACTATTCATCAAACTAATTCTTTGAGTCTTGGTATATTAGCCCTCTTTGCTTGTGCAGTTTTTTTTGGATTTTTAAACGGGGTTTTAGCTGCGACCGAAAGGGCTCACCCTTTTATTATCACTTTGGGAACGATGACTTTTCTTCAAGGTATTGCAGTAGTGATAAGTAGAGGGAGTCCTATCAACGGAATGGGCGGACTTTACGAGTTAATTGGAATTCGGGATATCTTTGGATTACCAGCTCCTGCAATTATTTTTATTGTACTGCTTATTATTACCTATTTCTTTTTACGAAATGTTCCATTGGGGAGGTATGCCTATGCAATTGGTGGTAATCAGGAAGCCTCTCGGCTCTCGGGTATCAGAATAAGTCGAATAAAGATAGCTCTTTATGCTTTAAATGGATTGTTTGTCGGGGTGGCAGCTCTGGTTTTAAGTTCAATACTCGATTCCGCCTTACCAACTATGGGAAATGGATATGAATTACGTTCAGTTGCTGCTGCGGTGATTGGAGGCACTCCTCTCTTTGGAGGCAGAGGGAATGTATTTGGTACCTTGGGCGGGGTTTTTTTATTAGGTTTAGTGTCGAACAGCATTAACCTTCTTGGAATAAGCGCTAATTTTCAGGGAGTAGTCTTAGGAGTAATTATGGTTGCGGCAGTAATGTTTCAAAAATCCCAATAAAGAAGGAGGTGGGATGCGACTCTTTTTTCTTTGAAAGAACGATTTAAAAAATAAATAAAAGTATAAAAGGGAGGCTTAAAATGTTTAGGAAATTATTGCTTACCATGTTGATTTACATAGTTATTATTGTAGGATTAGGAGGCATTGCCTTAGCTGAGGAGAATGAGATTGAAATAGCTTTTATTCGAGCAACCGGTGAGCCTTATTATCAGTATGGTTCCCAAGCAGCTGAAGTAGCAGCAAAAAAATTGGGAGTTAAAATGGTAGTTTATACTTCCAACCTTGATTCAGCCCAGGAATTAGCCAATGTGCAAGATGCTATTGCTCGAGGATGTGATGGCATATTAATCTACGCTGTATCTTTATCATCGGAGAGAGCAGCAGTAGATACAGCCAGTAAAGCCAAAGTGCCAATATTTATCCAGGGCGGATATCATCCCGATCTTCTTCCTCTATCGGCAGGGTTTATGGATAATTCTTTGAAAGAATTTTCAAAACCCTTAGGAATATGGATGGCTGAGAATGTCGAAAAAGGTAAAGTAGCTATTATTGAGGGAACCTTGGGACGGGGTGATGCCGAAGCTTATACTGAGGGATTTAAGGAAGGTTTAAAACAAAACCCCAATTTGGAAGTTGTGACAACGATTTCAGCAGAATGGAATAGGCAAAAAGCTTATGAAGCAGCCACAAATATTATTACCGCTCATCCCGATTTAGTAGGATTATTTGTTCAAAATGAGGATATGACAGTTGGAGTGGTGAGTGCTTTAGAACGTCTTGGCAAGCTTGAACAAATTAAAATTGTTTCCCAGAACGGAGCCCCTTATGGCTTAGATCTTATAAGAGAAGGAAAACTGCAATATACCAATGCCAACCCACCCTCTATTGCCTCAGTTATGGCTTTACGTTTACTCTTGGGTGTAATTAAGGGAGAGGTTGAACCAGGTCACTTTTACTGGGCGCCAACTCAACTTATAAACAAGGATAATTTGAACGTAACTTATCGCTGGGATGCTTCAGAAGAAGAAATAGAACAGTGGCTTACCCTGCCTCTACCCGAACCGGTAATACCCCCTCCTGTCCTTTTTACCCTTTAGAAACCTAATCCTAAGAGGTAACCCGGCTTTATCCGATTACCTCTTAGGATTAAAAATCTAACCTATTAACCTATTAGTGGGTTTGATAAATCAAACCCCTACAGAAATATTTTAAAAAGGTAAGGGTGCTATTAATTTGCGCCCTATTTAATTTCTTTAAAAAAATTTGCTTCGCTGATCTACTTCTTGGCTTTTCCCTGATTAGCCACCGCTTCCATGGCTTTTTTAACGGTTTCTTCATCGCCGATATAATAG
>JAGPEW010000172.1 GCA_018056825.1 Candidatus Sordicultor aquaticus | reverse complement strand
TAAAGCCGTTATTTTATATAGCTTTACAACAAAAGCAAACGGGCTATAATATAAAGATAAAAAGCCACAAATTTCCTAAAGCCAAAAAGTGAGAAAACAAAAACCTACTTCACCAGAAGTTTCTAATAATAATTCTTTAGCTTCTAAGGCTTATTTTGCTAAATTAGAGGCATGGATTAGCATATTAATTAATTTTGCCCTTTTTGGGTTAAAACTCTATTATGGTAGTCTTTCTCAAAGTTTAGCTCTTACCGCCGATGCTTTCGAGACTTTATCTGATGTAGCTACTTCTTTGGCCATCTTTTTTGTTGCTCGAGAGCTAAATCGCGCTCCAGACCGAGAACATCCTTTTGGACATGGCCGATTAGAAGATACTACTACTCTTATTATATCTGTTCTTCTTTTTGTTATAGGTATTCAATTCTTAATCCAAGGTTATCAAAAAATTTTTCATCCTTCCCCTATCAAGTTTTCTCTACCAGCATTCTTCGCTATATTGATAGGTATGGGAGGAAAAGAAGTTTTAGCTCAAATAGCTTTTTTCCTGGGGAGAAAAACAGCAAATTCCTCACTCCTCATTGCTAAAGCCTGGCATCACCGCAGTGATGCCTTAGACTCTCTACCAGTTTTAGTAGTATTTTTATTCCCTAATTATCCCTGGTTAGATGCCGCTGGCAGCCTATTTACTTCTAGCGTCATTATTTGGATGGCTAGCAAACTTTTACGAGACTCGGTTTCTCGTCTCTTAGGGAGGGGTATTTCCTCTGAACAAAGAGAAAAAATTTTAAAGATTGCTTCCCAATTTAAGGAAGTAAATAACATTCATTCTATTTATCTTCATGATTACGGAGGTAGGGGAGTTATTACTATGCACATTGAAGTAGACGGGAACCTTTCAGTTAAAGAGGGGCATGATTTATCCGAAAAAATAGAAAACGAAATAAAAGACCAAACCGGTTTTGAAGGGATAGTGCATATAGAGCCTTCTTCTAAAGAGGAGTAAAACTACTCTACTGTCACACTTTTAGCTAAATTACGAGGTTGGTCTATATCGCATCCTCTCTCCAAAGCTACATAGTAAGCAAAAAGCTGCAAAGGAACAATAGCTACAAGGGGGCTAAGCGTTTCTTCTCCATCAGGAATAGAAATTACTCGGTCTGCTTTATCTTCTACTTCTCTATCTTTTCCCGAAACCAGAGCAATTATCTTTCCTTGGCGGGCTTTTATTTCCTCTATGTTACCAATAATTTTTGATCTGTTTACTCCCTTTCCTACCAAAACCAAACTTACCACGTCCGGGTCTATCAAAGCAATAGGACCATGCTTCATCTCTCCAGCGCTTAAACCTTCAGCCCGGAGATAAGATATCTCTTTTAATTTTAAAGCTCCTTCTAAAGCCAAAGGATAAAAAAATCCTCTTCCCAAATAAAGAAAATCTCGAAACAAGTAGAATTCTCGGGCTAATTGATGAATAAAATCGCTGTTTTCTAAAATAGACCGAATGTGACGAGGAATAGTGGTCATTTCTTGCAAAAGGGGTAGTAATTCCCTTTGAGAAATTACCCCTCTTTTCTCTCCTAAATAAAGAGCCAAAAGCAAAAGAACTGCTTCCTGACAGAGAAAAGCCTTGGTAGAGGCAACCCCAATTTCCACTCCTGCTCGAGTATAAATCACATTTTGAGATAAACGAGTAAGAGAACTACCCATTACATTACATATAGAGAGGAGTTGGGCACCTTTGTGACAAGCAAGGTCTATAGCTGCTAAAGTATCTGCTGTTTCTCCCGATTGGGAAATACCTACTACCAACGTGTTTTCATCTACTAGAGGGTCACGGTAACGGAATTCAGAGGCATAATCTACTTCTACGGGAAGACGAGCAAATTTCTCTAAATAAATTTTACCCAATAAACCAGCATGATATGCTGTTCCACAAGCCACTATTGTTACTCGAGAAAAAGAAAGAGGCAAATTTTCTATTTCCTCTAAAACTACCTCTCCCTTTAAAAGATTAATTCTTCCTGCCAGAGTATCTTCTAAAACTTGAGGCTGCTCGTAAATTTCTTTGAGCATAAAATGCTTAAACCCACCCTTTTCTGCGCTCACTGGATCCCAGGGAATAGAAAAAATTTCTTTTTCTTTCTTTACTCCTGCAAAATCAAAAACTTCCCACTCCTCGGGAGTAATTCTTACTATTTCTTCATCTTCTAGAAAAACTGTACTTCGTGTATATTCTAAAAAAGCAGGAATATCAGAAGCTAAAAAATTATTTTTATTTCCTACTCCTAGAATTAAGGGGCTAGATTTTCTCACTCCATAAATCACCCCCGGCTCTTCCTTAAAAAGGATAGCTAAAGCATAAGAGCCCTGGATTTTTTTAACTACCTCTAAAATCCGTTGTAGGGGACTACCCTCTCCTTCTAAAAGATGGACAATAACCTCACTATCAGTTTCAGAAGAAAATTGGTGTCCTTCTCTTTCTAATTTCTCTCTGAGCTGGCGATAATTTTCAATTATGCCATTATGCACCAGAGCAATATTTCTCTGACAATCAACATGGGGATGAGCATTTCTTTCTGAGGGAATTCCGTGAGTAGCCCAACGGGTATGCCCTATTCCACAAGTGGCAGTGAACTTTTTTTCGTTTAGATCTTTTTCCAATTCGGTGATTTTACCTTTTTTCCTAAAAGTAAAGATATCTCCCTTCTCTAAAAGAGCGACTCCAGAAGAATCATAACCTCGATATTCTAATCTTTTAAGCCCCTGGAGAAGAAATGGTAAAGCAGGACTCTCCCCCACATAACCTATAATTCCACACAATCTATTCACCCCCTATGCTTTACAACAAATTATACTTAACGTTTTACTATTATCCAAGTGGTTTATAAGTATTCAGCAAAATCTTATTATAGTATTCAGCAAAACTGGTTGAACCGTTCAACTTTAAGAAGTAAATTAAATTAGAAGCCAAAAATGGGAAGTTGCCCTGCAGCAAAGAATACTATAATCTTCCTTAGCCCAAGTTGCAGATTTTTACCAGAAAAATCTCCCTTTTTTATATAGTATAAAGCAGCTTACGACGTAAACAAAAGGCAAAAACCACTGAGGAAAAAAGCTTCCCTCAGTGGAGGTAAGCTCCCTTGCCAATCCCAAAAGGCAAAAAAGACAAAAAAACAAAAGAACAAAGACCGCTGAGGAAAGGAAAGCACCTTCATCAGCCTACGGCGTAAGAT
>JAGPEW010000171.1 GCA_018056825.1 Candidatus Sordicultor aquaticus | reverse complement strand
CTTCCGGCTCCATAGAAAGGATACTGGCAATAGCCACTCGCCTCATTTGACCCCCCGAAAGTTCAAAAGGACTTTTATCTTTGATAGTCTCAAAGTTCAATCCTACTGCTTCTAAAGACCATCTTACTCTATCGTCTAAAGCTTTTCCCTCTACTCCCAAGTTGCGAGGGGCAAAAGCCACTTCTTTAAATACTGTCTCTTCAAAAAATTGGTCTTCAGGATATTGAAAAACCAAGCCTACTTTGCGGCGAATTTCTTGCAAGGGAACTCCTCTTCCAGTTGTATCTACTCCATCCACCAACACTCGACCACTTTGAGGAATTAAAAGGGCATTAAAATGCTGAATAAGAGTAGATTTACCACAACCAGTTCTACCTACAATGCCAATACTTTCTCCTCGCTCAAGTTCTAGGTCCACATCTTCCAACGCTCTGATAGCCAGAGGCGTACCTGGCAAATAAGTAAAAGATACTTTTTCTAATTTTATGAACACAATTCCCCCACCAGCTCTTGAGGAGAAAGAGGCAAAACTCCAAAAAGAGAAGGAAATTGCTTTTTTATAAGAAGAGCAGTTTCTGTCACCTGGGGAAGTTCCAATCCCCATTTCTCTATTTTTTCTACCTGAGAAAAAACTTCCCGTGGTTTTCCCTGTGCCACAATTCTTCCTTCATCCATAACCAGCACCTCATCTGCCTCAGTTGCTTCTTCCACATTATGGGTAATATGAAAAATAGCAATTTTCTCTCGTAAATTAGTGATTACTTTCATCAGCTCCCCTCTTCCTTCCGGATCTAACATAGAGGTAGCTTCATCTAATATCAAATATTCCGGGTGCATAGCCAAAACCCCAGCAATAGCCACCCGCTGCTTCTGTCCTCCGGAGAGAAGATGGGGTTCTTTGTCGCGATATTCCGCCATACCTACTAAATTTAGCGCTTCTTCTACTCGAGCAATGATTTCTTCCCGAGGTAAACCTAAATTTTCCGGGCCAAAAGCTACATCCTCTTCTACCGTAGTAGCAATAATTTGGTTGTCAGGATTTTGAAAAACCAAACCCACCCGGCGTCTGATTTCCCAGATAGAACCTTCATCCCGGGTGTTCATCCCATCTACTATTACCTCCCCACTTTTGGGGAGTAACAAGCCATTAGTATGTTTTGCCAAAGTAGATTTACCTGAGCCATTACGACCCAATAAAACCATAAACTTGCCCTGGGGTATCTCTAAATCTACTTCTCTTAAAACCTCCTCATTTTTCGCTTCTGGCCCGTTTTCTTCTCCATACCAGAAATCTACCTTTTTAAACTCTATCAATCTTTATACTCCAGAAGAAAAGCTACTCCACTATTTCCACTAAAACCACTGGGGCCGCATCTCCCTGGCGATACCCCATCTTTACCAAACGACAATAACCCCCTTTTCTTTCTCGAAAACGAGGTACTATCTCCCTAAAGAGGATTTTAAACGCTTCCTTATCTTTAAGCTCAGAAACCACTCCTCGCAGAGAAGCATTATCTCCTTTTATAGCCAAGGAAACTACTTGGTCAAAATATCTCTTTAGGGCTTTACCTTTTGCCTCTGTAGTTTGTATTTTTCCGCTTTTTATCAAAGAAACTAAAAGGTTAGACATCATACTCTTTTTATGAGCCACAGTCCTTCCTAACTTTTCAGTCCTCCGCCGGTGCCTCACCTTTATTCACTCCTTTTTCCTTTTGGCTTTCTACTTCCTTATTCCATTTCTCTACTTTTTCTACTATTTCTTCATAAGTCTTCTGGCCTAAATTCTTAATTTTTTTCAATTCTTCAGGCCGATTCTGGAGAATATTTATCAGTTCTTGCACCGTATTAATGTGAGCTCTTTTAAGGCAATTATAAGCTCTCACTGAAAGCTCTAACTCTTCGATGCTAGTTTCTGGCTCAATAACCTCTTCGCTGGCTTCTACTTCTTCAGTCGGCAAATCTTCATTCATACTACCCTTTAGCAATTTTCCAAACCGAGAAAACTCTTCAATTAAAAGGTCTAAAGATTGGCTGAGAGCTTGTTGAGGCGTTATAGAACCATTAGTCCATATTTCTATAACTAGCTTATCATAGTTAGTAAACTGCCCTACCCGGGTATCTAAGACCTGAAAATTTACCTTTTTCACCGGGGTAAATACAGCATCAATAGGGATAAAGTCGTAACTTCTGTCCCATTCTCCCCCTTCTGCTTCCTGATAACCTCGCCCTCTTTTTACCAATATTTCCATAGACAACTGTCCTTCTTCGTCTATCTCTGCTAAATGATGGTCCAAGTTGATTATTTCCACATTACTATTAGGTTTTATATCCCGAGCAGTTATTTCTCTCAATTCTCCAGGAATTCCTTCCACTGTTAGATAAAGGGTTTCCTCATCAGAATAAGAACGCAAGACCAAACCTTTAAGGTTTAGAATTATATCAGTTATATCTTCTCTTACTCCAGGAAGAGAAGAAAATTCATGGATTACTCCTTCAATTTTTACTCCCGCGACTGCTGCTCCTTCTATAGAAGAAAGCAAGACTCGACGCAGAGCATTACCTACTGTAATACCCCAACCTACTTCCAGAGGTTCAATAGAAAACTTACCATATTGAACCTTAGTGGCGTGGTCTTCTTTCCAATCCAAAAGATCACACCTGGTTATATCTCTAATATCTAACATTACCAACACCTCAGAATTATTTAGAGTAAAATTCTACTATGAGCTGTTCTTCTACTGAATAATCAATATCTCCTCTTTGGGGTTTTCGCAATATAGTAACCTTGCCATCTTCACTTATTCCCAGCCAAGCTGGAGATGGAGTTTTTTCTTCTTCCATTAATTCTTTAATTTTCTTATGTTCCTTCCCTCGAGGAGATATTTCCACCACATCACCTTCATCTACCAAGTAAGATGGTATATCTACTTTTCGCCCATTGACCATAAAATGGCCGTGCAGAACCATCTGTCGGGCATCAGAACGTGAATCTGCCCATCCTGCTCTAAAAACTACATTATCCAATCTTCTCTCTAACAGAGAAAGAAGATTTTCTCCTGTTACACCGGGAAGGCGGTTAGCTTTTTCAAAATAATTTTTAAATTGATTTTCACTTATACCGTACATAAATCGTACCCGCTGCTTCTCTTTAAGCTGTAAACCATAACCAGACAGCCTGCGGCGAGACCCTTTCTGCGCTCCCGGTGGAAAAGGTCGTTTTTCCATAGCACATTTATCACTGTAACAG
>JAGPEW010000170.1 GCA_018056825.1 Candidatus Sordicultor aquaticus | reverse complement strand
AACCTCTACCATATCTTTTCCCATACTCCTCTCTTTTCTTTGTTCTAAGAGCCCAGCTATGATTTGAGCTTGAGTTTTAAATTCACTCATAGCTAAATTTATTTTTTCCTCTGCCTCCCGAGGAGCACATAGCGCTCGGTTGGCTCTCATGTTTAGGGCATCTTTTTCCAAGAGAGTGTCTTCAGGAGAAAAATCACTCCACACTGCATACTGGAGAACCGATTTGATGCCTTTAGCCATTCCCCAGTCAGCCATTACTGGGTCTCCCACCTGAGGAGTATCAAAAGCTCCCACTAAAAATGTGGCGTAATGGTCTAAGTGTTCTCGATAGCCATTGGGCACTAAGACCCGGGTGATTTTCAGCCGACGGAGAAGAGGTAAAATCTTCCGGAAGGTTCCCTCTTCTCCTCCGGGCAGTTTCCAACCCAAAAATGGCCAAACACTATAATCATCATAATCTAAACGATGAATCCTTTCCTCTTCAACTCCTAAATGAGCATAAGCCAAAACAGTTTCCCGAGCCCGAAGAGCAGTAATGATATTTTTATGCTCAATAACACTATAGCCTCCCGAACCATTGCAGAAAATAATAACTTGCACTTCTCCTCCAAAAAGAGGTATGGCTTGCAGAAGGTATCCAGGACCTAAAATACCATCATCATCATGAGGAGAAAAAATAGCTACTCGTTCTTCTCCTTCTCTCCAACCCGGAAATAGAAGCTCGATACTTTTACTTTTTTCCTTGCGGCGTAAATCGTAAAAAGTAAAATCTTCTCTCTCCATCATTTGTCCTCCTTTAGTAAATTCTGCAGGTAATCAAAAGACTTCTTCACCGCCTGGTCTACAAATTCCCGAGAATGCTGAAATTTACCATCAAACTCAATCTCCACACTCCAGGGAACTTCTTTTTTCTCCTCTTTTATTAAAGCCAGGACCTTACCAAAGTCTATATCTCCTTCTCCCAAAGGAGGAAAGTCCCATACTTTATATCCTCCTCTTTTATCTTTGAGATGGAAATGGACAATCCAGGGAAGACAATTCTTTACGTCTTCCTCCGGACGAACATTGCCATAAAATATGGCATTCCCCGTATCATAGTTAATCCCCACTGCCGGGTGATTTAGCTCTTCCATTAACTCTCGAGCTCTAAGTCCATCTTTTAAAAAATCTCCGTGAATCTCTAAACCAATTTTTACTCCCCTTTTTTCTGCTTCCAGCGCTAAAACTCGCAAATTAGAAAGCAAAATTCCCTTTTTTTTCTCCTCCTCTATAGTCCCAGTATTAACCACCCCTGCTCCCACCACTCGAGCTAAATCTAAAGCTTTTTCCAAATAAGAAACTCCTTCCGGAGTAGATAAATCCGAATGAGCGCTGATACTTATCACCCGCAGCCCTAAACGAGACAAAGAATTACGCAGATTTTTTAAGTCTTCTTCCCGGTAGTTAACCACACTAAAGTGATTAGTCCAGCCTTCTACGCAAGCCAATTCTACACCGGAAAAGCCAGCTTTTGCGATACCATTTAAGGCCTCCTCCAGAGAGAAACCATGATAGGTATTAGTAGATACTGCCCAAGCATCAAACATATTTAAATCCTCCTTTCTTAGTAAAATAGTATCACCCTTTTCTTTCTCTGGAAAGAGTGGAAAAGTTTACTCAGAAAATATATTTGAAATAGTGTCCGTTCTAATCAGGTTTACGGGATACTATGCAAGGAGACATAAAAGCGCTATAGATATGAAAGAAAAATAATTCTCAAACAGTTCCAGGCATTATTGACATACCCTCAATTAATTATATAATAAGCTAGGTAATAAAATTTGCCAGGGGGTGGAAATCGAGGGCTAACTAAAAGGTGCTTTTAGCACCATAATATCATTTGTCCCTCCGCTAACACCCAGCTAGGGAAGCGCCCCTTCCCTAAGGGGGGAGTGCCCCCAATTATTGTTTTCGGATAAATCCATCCGAAAGGGGAGCACCTGATGAAAAGGGTTATTAGATTCAATTTCTGGTTCCTAAGGATTTAATAGAATGCAGTCAGGGGAACAAGCCATTTCCCTGACTGCTGCTTTTGTTAAATATCTATCCTCGCTTAAGGTAGTGGGGATAGATATTTTGTTCTTTAGCATTTTAGTCGATGACCGATACAAATTCAAAGTGAGGGAGGGACAACCCATGGAGAAAATACTGGAAGTGGGAATGCATCTCATCCTTGATGGTTACTGTCATGATTCCCTGGTTATAGGAAACTTAAATGAGGTGCATAGGTTTCTGGACGAGTTCCCCGAAGAAATGAGTATGACCAAAGTTTTACCACCTTATGTGTTCCAATATCAGAGCACTTCTCCCCAGGACAGTGGAATATCAGGTATAGTAATCATTGCCGAAAGCCATATTAGTATCCACACTTTTCCATCTCGAAACTACCTAAGCGTAGACATATTTTCTTGCAAACCGTTTGATGCTGAAAAAGCGGTACAAAGGCTTACTGATTACTTCAATCTGGTGGAATACAACTATCAAGTGTTTGACCGAGGAATAGAATATCCTCACGACCTCAACTTAAGTCTTCCTTTAGTCATAGAAGAAAGACTTAAAAACCTGGAAAAAATGGTTCACACTTGACTCACTACTTATCCTCCAGGTAGGGTGAGTGCCCACTTTGTAAGTCAAGCACTCACCCTATTTTTTTATTCTCTATCTTAGATTGGCACTCCACACAGTAAAGAGCGTAGGGTATCATCCTCAACCTTGGAATGGGTATTTCTCTTTTACACAACTCACAAAAACCATAGCTTCCCGTTTCTATTTTTTTCAGCGCTTTTTCTACCAAATTTAGCATCTCGAGAAGAGTTTTTTGAGAAGACATCTGGAGAGCTAAATCTACCGTGGCACTTCCCAAATCTGCTTCATCTCTTGATTCGCTCAAAGGGTTATAGTCTCGAGCAGTATCAATTCCCCGCTCCAGAGCCAATTTTATGCTTTTGCTTAATTCCAAAAGTTGAGTGCGAAGCTCTTCCCTTTCCTTATCTTCCATATCTTTCATCTCCAAAGATATAATAACCCATATTTTTCCTTTATACAACTATCTTACACCACTGATATCTGTTTTATCGAACTGCCCGTGGCACTCTTTTTTCCATAGGGGCAAGAAGCAAGTAGCCTGCTCTATTTCATCTCTTTTTGTCCACCACGAACCTTGCAAAGACAATAAGGGGCTCTCCCTTTTATTATTTGGATTCCTGATAGA
>JAGPEW010000169.1 GCA_018056825.1 Candidatus Sordicultor aquaticus | reverse complement strand
GGCGCCCCCATCAGGGAGGTCATCTCGAGTAACTGATGTCACAACCACATGTTTCAATCCCAGACGTCGGGATGCTTCTCCTACTCTCCCTGGCTCTTCACAATCCAGTGGTTGAGGCATCCCTTTTTCTACCGCACAGAAACGGCAACCTCGGGTACAAACATTTCCCATAATGAGAAAAGTAGCTACTTTCTTCATGAAACATTCTCCCCAATTGGGACAATGAGCACTTTCACAAACGGTATGGAGAGAAAGAGACTGAAGTAATTTCTGGGTTTCTTCTCCTTCTTCTCCCAGAGAAATTCTCTTCTTTATCCAGGAAGGCAAAGTGCTCAAATTTCTAATCTCCTTTCTCTTCCAAGAAAAAAATCATCTCTGGACATTTCTTCCATTTTGAATCCAAAAACTTCTCCTAAGTCTTGAGCCAAAAGCTCTTCCATCTCCCCTCTTTCTTCTAGAGAGTAAGAATTACCGGTGATACGCTCAAGAGAAGTTACTCCCTTATCAGATATACCACAGGGAATGATGTAATTAAAGTGGGGAAGAAAAGTGGAAATGTTAAGAGCAAAACCATGATAGGTAATCCACTTTTTCACCGCTACTCCTATAGCGGCAATTTTCTGAAGTATTTCTTTGTTGACCCATACCCCGGTATAGGGAGGAAGACGAAAACCTTCCACTTCAAATCTTTTCAAAAAATGGATAAGAACCTCTTCTAGAGCATGTAAAAAAAGATGAACGTCTCTTTTCCAAAAATTAAGATTTATTATAGGGTAGCCAACAATCTGCCCTGGACCATGATAAGTGATGTCTCCTCCTCTTTCTATTTCATACACTTTAATTCCCTCTTTGCCTAAGACGCTTTCATCTACCAGAAGATGGCTTCGAGAAGCTCCTCTTCCCAAGGTAAATACCGGAGGATGTTCCATTAAAAGAAAGAACCCGGGAATGTTTTCTCTCTCTACTTTTTCTCGGAGATTTAATTGCAGCGTATGAGCAAACGAATAATCTAATTGTCCCCCTCGGACAAACCAAAGTTTTTCCACTTATCCTATCACGACTTTGTTAGATATAAATTGGCGGATAGGTTCGAACCCACAAAGCGAGTTTTAACTCGCCTAATCGCTTAGCAGTCAACTGCCTTCAGCCACTTGGCCACCTCTCCACTTTTCGTTAGTATATCACATTTTTTTATTTCCTCAACTTCTTGGATCATTGCCTATCGAGAGGTAAAATATGATTGTAAGAGTAAAAATAGGCAGCCGTTCGAAAGGAAGCATACACAGATTGTTTGAATATAAATGAATCAATCAATACTTTAGACATCCATTCTCTGTGCAAAAGAAAAATAAAAGCAACCTCTTGTCAAACTACAAGAGTTTGTGCAATTAGTTGTTGAGAAAAAACGTGAAAAACTTTGAAAATACAATAAAAATCTCAAGAGAAGTCTGAGCCATCATGGGCTTGCAATTCATAACATGTCATGTTAAACATAATAAGATGAGTCAGAAAATAAAAAAACGAATATTTGAAATTCTGGAGATAGCATCACCCGGTGACCTAGCCAGCAGATTATTCGATATTTTCATTATGATTTTGATTTCCCTCAATGTAGTTGCTGTCATTTTGGAAACAGTAGAAAGTCTTTCCTTCAAGTATTCATCTTTTTTCAGAATATTTGAAATATTGTCAGTATCAATATTTACCATTGAATACCTCTTGCGTCTATGGACTTGTACTATCGATAATAAATTTAATAGTCCTATTAAAGGAAGAATTAAGTTTGCTATGACTCCCTTGGCTATTGTAGATTTGCTGGCCATCTTACCGTTTTACCTACCTATGATTATTCCTTTGGATTTAAGATTTATAAGAGTATTACGCTTATTTCGGCTGTTCCGCTTATTCAAAATGGAGAGATATTCAGAGGCTTTGAAAATTTTAGGAGCTACTCTTAAAGAGAAAAGAGAAGAGCTACTCTTAGCCTTTTTTTCGGTGTTAATCTTATTAGTGATCGCCTCAAGCTTAATGTACTTTGTTGAAAATGAAGCTCAACCCGAAGTCTTTTCGAGTATCCCAGCAGCAATGTGGTGGGGAATAGCTACATTAACTACTGTTGGTTATGGTGATGTGTATCCCATCACCCCAATAGGTAAACTCCTGGGAGGGATAATAGCTCTTTTGGGAATCGGAATATTTGCATTACCCGCAGGAATACTTGCTTCTGGTTTTGCTGTAGAAATCCTAAGAAATCAAAAAAAGGGAAGAATTTGTCCGCATTGTGGAAAGGATATTGATGAACCCCCAGAAACATCAACTCATAGTAGATAAAGGGGAAGTCAGGAGCTCCTAAAGTTGTCTTTATAACTTCTTTTATCTATAAAAGTTTAAAATTCATACCAAACACATTTGTGTTTGGCAATATGAATTTGCAGCATTCCGGAAGTTAATTTTTGCAGCACCCTTAATTCCAGAATTAACAATTCATAGTAGAATGAGTCAACCGGTAACTTGGTCCAGAAAAGACCAGTAAATGACTGTGGTGAATTAAACGGTCAATGATGGTGGCTGTCATTCTCTCATCATAGAATATCTCTCATCATAGAATATTCCATTCCATTTGCTGAATTCCAGATTGGTAGTAATAATGATACTGCGCTTTTCATAGCATTCCGATATCACCTGAAAGAGTAATTGAGCATCTCCTTTCTCCAAAGGTACATAATCCCATTCATCACAAATTATCCCAACTTGCAGCTTTTTCCCAGAAAAACCTCCTATTTTTGGGGATACCTGATGCCTAGATCCTTGATTTATTAGCCTTTCTCCTCAGTAAGTTAGCTAAAAATACTTTGTAGTCCCATAATTATTAGGTTAATACTTGACTATTCTTCTTTAATAGTTTTTCCTATTACCATGTTTGTTAAGACTATTACCAAGACGGATAAGAAAACCAAGAAGCGCTACTCTTACTACCGGTTATGTGAAAGCTATAGAGTAGGGGATAACCCCCGTCACCGGACTATCCTTAACCTGGGTAGTTTAACCGAGTTACCTAACCGACAAGATCATAAATTACTAGCTGATAGAATTGAGCAGATTCTCCGGGGAGAACAGCCGCTCTTTCCCCTGGAGAATGAGCAAATAGAACGCTTAGCTCGCCACTATGCCCGGCAGATTATCGACCAGCAGCTGCTAGATACTCCTGGCAGCAAACTCCGGAAAAAAAGAGAAGGAAGAGAAGAAGGAGAGGAAAGAGAAAGAG
>JAGPEW010000168.1 GCA_018056825.1 Candidatus Sordicultor aquaticus | reverse complement strand
TTAAGTAAGAACTTGTTTCAATTCTTCCCAGCTGGGGAAAGAAGAAAAGAAAAAAGAAGTAGTAGCTGAACCAATTTGAGAAAGAGAATGAGCATCAGAAGAGTGAATAAAGCGAAAACCTTTTAAACCTAATTTATTTACTGCTTCCTTTTCTGAAGTGTTGCTTGATAACTCTACTACTCTTATACCCAAATGAGAAGGAATAAAACCTAGCTGAGAAATGATACTGTAACTGGGACGATCTATATGAGCAGGAATAACTATCCCCTCTCGGTTTCTCACTTCCTCTGCCACTTGCTCTATAGATAAATCCAAAGGATAAACCAAGAGGTTACTTTTCTTTTCTTTTATCTCTCCCTCCTCATTTATAACCCATTCTTCTCCCCATATTTTTTCTGACAAAGGAATAAAAGAAAGAAACTTTGCCAGTTTTTGGTTAAAGCTATACAGCTGAGATACAGAAGGGAAGAAAGAGAGAAGATGCACTTCTTCTTTAGTTTCTACCTCTAACCCTGGTACCACCCAAATACCAAACTTTTCTCCCAAAGCCACAGTTACTTCTACATTATCACAGGCATTGTGGTCAGTTACAGCAATTAGACTAATGTTTTTCTCCCAGGCTTCTAAAATAATACAGTGAGGTAGCATATCTCGGTCAGCACAAGGAGATAAGACACTATGAATGTGGAGGTCGGCTAAAAAAACCCCCTTAGCCATGCCTTTTAGTCCCTGGTATCCCCAGAGCAGAAAGAACACTAACTGCTTGATAGCTGGTCAAGGAAGTGCGCAATATAGTTATACCTTCTTTTCGTGCTCTCTTTATTGTTTCCTCTTCAATTTCTTGATAGTTGGAAACCACTATGCAGGGCATACCTACTAGTACTGCCACTGCTACTGTATTAGGATGAGACTGGATAGTAACCCAAACACTTCCTTCTTTAGCATTGGCAATACAATCACTGAGAAGGTCACCGCAATAACCTCCCTCTATATCTTGTTCCTCTACTTTTTCTCCCACTACCACTTCCGCTTTTAATGGTTCAATGATTTGATTCACTTTCAAGATTTTTCACTCCTCCTCGCTTAGCCATAGTCTGAGGAACTCTACTGGCTAAAGCATGAATCTCTTTAGATAAACTGAGTAATCTGTCTCGCAACATAAAAGGGCAATCTATCTCCTCCGCTCTTCCTCTTACTATATCTTCAGCCAGAGCTCTACAGGTAGGAGAACCGCAGGCTCCACAGTCCAAGCCGGGAAGTTTTTCTAAAAGTTTTTCAATCATCTGGTATTTCTCTAAAGCTCGCTTAAAATCTTTATCTAATTTTAAAACTTCCTTAGCTTGATAAATCTCTTTTCTTTTAAACACTCCTTTCCTCCGCCATTTTTCCATCTCTTCCTCTTTTACAGGTCGAAACTCAGTATATTTTTTAAGGAGATGGTTAATATTTACCTTAGCTATAAAAGGATTTTGTACTGCTAATACTCCTCCAATGCATCCCCCCACACAGGCTTGAGCTTCGCAATAAACTACGTTCTTCAATTCCCCCATTTCGATTTTCTCTAACACTGAGATAACTTGATGAATACCATCTACAGCCATATATTCTCCTTCTTCCAACGAATCCTGTTCCCCTCCAGAGCGAGCCCAACCAATACCTCGGAAACTAGCTAAAGGTAAAGAAGAGGATTCTTTTAACTCTCCCACTATATTAACCAGTTGAGAATAAACATTGGTTATAGAAATAGCTCCATCTATGCGCCCTAAACCGCTTTTACTCTGTCTAGATTCAGTTACTTTAGCTGGACAAGGAGTAATAAAAAAAACTCCTATCTCTTCAGGACGATAGCCTTTTTCCATAGCTTGTATTCTTGCTAATTTGGCTGCCACCCCCAAAGGTGAATCTAAAGGAAGCAAGTTTTCTATCAGAGAAGGGAACCTAACTTCTATCAGCCTTACTACTGCCGGACAGGCAGAAGAAATAACTGGGGTAATCAATCCTCTTTTTTTTAAATAACGATTGATTTCTTCTGCTAGAATTTCTGCTCCCCGAGCTACTTCAAAAACCTCTTGAAAGCCTAAATGCAAAAGACCCTGGAGTATTTTACCCAACGAAATGTCTACTTTAAATTGAGCATAAAAAGCAGGTGCAGGAAGAGCTATAGCATAGGAAAACTTTTTTATTACCTCTAAAAAATCAGCTTGAGCGTATTTAGCATGATTAGGACAAATACGAATGCATTCTCCACAATCAATGCATCTCTCTTCATCAATCCGAGCTTTTCCTTCTTTTACTCGAATAGCTTCAGTGGGACAGTGACGGATACAATGAGTGCAGCCCTTACACTTATCCTCATCTAAGCGAACAGAATGAAAAATCTCTTTTTCTATCATAGTATTTACTTATCTGAATTAAGAAAAAAATCCATAATCACTTTAGTTCCCTCTCCCACTCGGGTGTCAATTTCCAGTTTATCAGAACATTTTTTCATATTAGAAAGCCCATACCCTGCTCCAAAACCCATCTCTCTTATATGGGGAGGAGCTGTAGAATAACCTTCTTGAAAAGCTAACTCCAAATCAGGGATGCCTGGACCTTGGTCATCTACCTCAATATGTACCTGGTCTTCGTAAATTTTAGTGGTAAAAACTCCTCGGTAAGCATGAATCACTACGTTCATTTCTGCTTCGTAAGCAGCAATAACTACCCGACGGTTAAAAGAAGGAGGAAAACCCACTTGTTGAAGAACTTTTTTTAATTCACTGGATACATCACCAGCACTTTGAAAATCTCCCCCCATTATTTTTCGTTCTATTTCCACTAAAACATTATCTTCTCCCATTCACAATTCACTACAACCCTTTAGTCCTCGTAAATAAAGTCTTCCGCAGGATTCATACATAGGTAATCGCGTAGCTAAAAGGGGAATCTTTTTGATGGTGGCTAATTCAACAGTGTAATTATCAGGTCTCTTTCCTCGCACAAAAACAACTCCTATTATGTCACTCATCTCTGCAGTACGAATTACCTGAGAATTAGTTAGACCAGTAAGGAGCACAGAATTTTCTTTAGTGAAAGCTAAAACATCGCTTAAAAGATCACTACCACAAGCAGAAGATGGCTCTCGATCTAAAAACTCTTCTCCCGCTAACACCTCAGCTTGCAATATCTCTTTTATTTCTAGTAAAGTCATATACTTTTTCCCTACTTTCCCACAAAAGATTCTATCCCCTGAGTCTTTAATTTACTAACCACTTTCTCAGCTTCCTTTT
>JAGPEW010000167.1 GCA_018056825.1 Candidatus Sordicultor aquaticus | reverse complement strand
GAAATTTATGATGTAAGATTTGAATTGCTCTCTCCATATCCTGAGCTTTAACTAAACAAGAAATAGTAATATGAGAATCTCCGGTCTGAAGAATCTCTATGTTAGCTTCTTTGAGAGCTTCCACCAACTGAGCTACCACTCCCGGACGGTCGGCCATGCCCGAACCCACGAGAGAAATCTTAGCACAAGGGAGAGTTAAATTAACCTCAAATCCTTCTTGATGTAGTATTTCTTCTACTTTACTTCCTTTATTTTCATCTACTACAAAAGCCACAGATTCGGGAAAAAGACTAACCAAGTCAATACTAATTCCTTGTTGAGCCAAAGATTGAAAAATCTTTAACTCTCCATTTCCCGAATTTACTAACTTCACCCTCACTTGAGCCAAGCCCCGGCGATAAGCGATACTATAAACTGGTTGTTCTTGGGAAAGGATTCTCAATCCCTCCTTAGTAAGAGTAGATATATCGCAAATCAAAGTTCCTCTACCTTCATCGCTTAAACTCCTAACCCGGAGAGGCACCCGATACTCCCGGGCTAAATTCATAGCTTTACTATGAATAACTTTTGCTCCTTGCTGAATTATTTCTGCAGCTTCAGTGTAGGTTAGTCCTTGAAGAATTCGAGCCTCAGGAACAATGTGAGGGTCGGCAGTAAAAACACCATTCACATCGGTAAAGATATCTACATAGTCAGCTTGTAAATAGATTCCCAAAACTACTGCTGTAGTATCACTACCTCCTCTTCCCAAAGTGGTAATTTCTCCTTCCTCAGTTACCCCTTGAAAACCAGCTACCACTACCACATATCCTTTATCCAGATATTTTTTAATTCTATCCGGCTCTACTCTGAGTATAGAAGCATCACCAAAACGGTCATCAGTGATAATACCAGCTTGAGCTCCAGAGAAAGCCACACTTTTCATTCCCATCCGACGCAGAGTTTGAGACGTAACCACTGCCGAGATAATCTCTCCACAGGAAAGAAGAAGATCTAAATCCCGAGGGTCAAGGTTAGAAAATTCTTCTCGAGCCAAAGAAATCAAAGTATCGGTAGCATAAGGAGCACCTTCTCTACCCATAGCCGATACTACTACTACCGGAGAAAAACCCTCCTCTTGAGCTTCCTTCACTTTGAGAGCTGCTTTTTCTCTAAGCTCCCGGGTATTAACTGAAGTTCCCCCAAACTTTTGTACCACTATTTTCATAGTTATTCACCTATCCCAAGTTTCTTTTATCCTTACCATAGCTTTCTCTAAAATAGAAGTGGAAGTAGTAAGAGAAATCCGAATAAACCCTTCTCCATATTTACCAAAACCAGTTCCAGGAGTAACCACTACTTGAGATTTATCCAAAAGATAGTTGGTAAATTCCAAAGAACTAAACCCTGGAGGAACTGGAATCCACAAATAAAAAGTAGCCCGAGGAGGGGTAATGTCAAAACCCAAGGAGGAAAAAGTATCTACTACTAAATTACGTCGCTCAGTATAAATGGGGATAATATTTTCTAACACTTCATCCACCCGACTTAAGGCTTCCACTCCTGCCCATTGAATAGCATTGAAAATGCCCGAATCAATATTAGTTTTTACTCTCCCCAGAGCTTCTATTACTTTATCATTCCCCACCGCAAAACCTATTCTCCATCCCGTCATATTAAAAGTTTTAGAAAGAGAGTGAAATTCTATCGCTACTTCTCGAGAGCCTTCTACTTCTAAAATAGAGGGGGCTCGATAATCATCATAGCTTATCTCTGAATAAGCTAAATCGTGAGCTATTACAAAATCGAAGCGCCGAGCTAATTCTACTATTTCTTCAAAAAAAGAAAGAGGAGCAATACTCGCTGTAGGATTATTAGGATAATTCAAAAAAACTATTTTTACTTTTTCCCATATACTTTCAGGAAAACTATGTAAATCGGGAAGAAAATCATTTTGAGCCAAAAGAGGGAGCTCAACCGGTATGCCTCCGGCTAACATGGTACCAATCTTATAAACTGGATAACCGGGGTCGCTAGCCAAAACCAAATCTCCAGGGTCTACGAGACACAGGGGAAGATGAGCAATACCTTCTTTAGAACCAATGAGAGAAACCACTTCTCGCTCGGCATCCAAATTAATTCCAAACCTTTTTCTATACCACAAAGCCACCGCTTCTCGAAAAGCAGTTAAGCCCCTATAGGAAGGATAGCGATGATTTTCGGAGCGTCGAGCCTCTTCGCACAACCGCTCTACAATGAAAGAAGGGGTGGGAATATCAGGGTCTCCAATCCCCAAGTCAATAATCTCTTTACCTTCTGCCCGAGCTTGGTTTACTTTTTTTTCAATTTCGGCAAAAAGATAAGGAGGAAGGTTCTTTATTCGCTGAGCAACTTCCATTCTTTTTCTACCTCCCCGTTAATTTCTCCTTCAAACACTTCCTCTGCTGGTCCTTCAATATAGACTTCTTCTTGCCACTCTACCTCCAGCGGCCCTCCAGGTAAGTAGACAGTAGCTCTTCTATCTAATTTTCCTTCTCTTACTCCGGCTATTAAAGTAGCTGCTGCTCCAGTTCCACAAGCCAGAGTAGCCCCTGCTCCTCTTTCCCAGACTTTCACCATTACTTCTTTTCTACTTGTCACTTCTGCAAATTCTACATTAGTTTTTTTAGGAAACAGAGGATGGTTTTCTATTTCTCTCCCATATTTTTCCCAAGCGGGAGGGATTTCAAAAATAACCACATGAGGATTACCCAAAGAGAGAGCAGAGAAAAAGAAAGTTTTATCTCCTACCTTTAGGGGATGATTTTTTACCTCTTCTCCCTCTAAAACCACAGGGATTTCCCGAGGTTGGAAGCGAGGCTTTCCCAGATTTACTTTCACTTTTTTTACTTTCCCTTTTTCTTCTCCTGTAATCCGGGGAATGATAATACCCGCTTTAGTTTCCACTGTAAATTCTTTTTTATTCACTATTCCTCGTTCAAAAACAAACTTAGCCAGGCAACGAATCCCGTTACCACACATTTCTGCTTCGCTACCATCAGAGTTAAAAATCCGCATCCTCACATCTGCTATCGAGGAAGGTAAAACTAAAATTACCCCGTCTCCTCCCACTCCTCGATGACGGTCACAAACTTTTAAAGAAAAAGAAGACCAGGAAGAAACTCCCGCCGCCTCCTCTTCGAGGAAAACAACAAAATCGTTACCTAAACCATGCATTTTTACAAAGTGCATATTTTTCACCAACTTGGAGTAAATTTTATCATATCTATCAAGAGGTAAGACCTATAACTTCTTC
>JAGPEW010000166.1 GCA_018056825.1 Candidatus Sordicultor aquaticus | reverse complement strand
ACTCAAGATGAGCGAGGTATCATTGTGGATAGAAGAGCAGGTCGTATCTCTACGGAGGAATGCGCGCGGTTAGTAGAAAAAATTTCTCAAGAAGTAAAAGAAATTGAAGGGGTAGAGATAATTTTAAGACCGGGTATGGAGCACAGATTTGTCCTTATTTTGCGAGGAGAAGGTCTGGGAGAAAAAGTTAAAGATACCGACCCCCAAAAAGAAGGATTTCCTCCTTATGAGCCCCAAGCACTAGATGCAGCATCGGAAAAAACGAGCCGGGTTTTAAAACTCTTCTTAGAGAAAGCCAACCAAATCATTAAAGAAGAGCCCAAGGCCAATGCCATTCTTCTGCGCGGTTTTTCCCAATCTCCCCATCTTGAGAAATTCTCGGAACGCTATGGAGTAAAACCTTTAGCCATTGCTATTTACCCTATGTACAAAGGAATTGCTCGACTTTTTGGTTTTGATACCCCTGAAGTCTCGGGAGATTTTCAAGATGAAGTAAAACTTCTCCGGGATAAGTGGTTCGACTACGACTTTTTCTTTTTGCACTATAAAGACACTGATAAAGCAGGAGAAGATGGAGATTTTAAGAAAAAAGTAGATAGGATAGAGTATTTAGACCAGTTCATCCCCCAAATTCTGGCTCTAAATCCCGATGTTCTTGTTATCACCGGAGACCATTCTACTCCTACCCTTTTGCACAGTCATTCCTGGCATCCTTCGCCCGTTCTCCTTTATTCTAAATATGCAGGAAGCAGCACAGGACTGCGTTTTACCGAACGGGAGTGCGCTCACGGATATTTAGGGCAATTTCCAGCTCGAGCTTTAATGAGCTTAATGCTTGCTAACGCTCTGCGGCTGGGTAAGTTTGGAGCTTAAAAAATAAGTGGCGAGGTAGAAAGTTTATTTTCTGTCGGCCTCGCCACTTACCGGGGAAGAAACTCTATTTCCATAATCAGTAGATACCCTTCTTCCTTCTCTCTCTATCATCTTTTTAACCTCTAAAAGATAGCTTTCCCAGGATTTTCCAGTGTCTTTTTTCCCCGGATAAATGATATATTCCTTTTGGTAGGGGGAGGGAGTAAGGTTGGGCATAAAAACATTCGCTCCGCAAGAGAGCGCTCTTTCTCTGCCTCCGGGAATAAGTGCTCCCAAAGCAGTGGTAGCAGGAAGGTTAGAAGTTTTAGTAAGAATCCGGGTGAGAGCCAAAACTTTTAAAGTGAGAAGATATTTTTCCTCGGGGTCAGAAACCTCCCCTCCCCAAGGAGTATCAGGGTTAGGAATAAAAGGACCTATGCCAATCATATCAAAATTCCACTCCTCAAATTTTTTGATATCTAAAGCTAAAGACTGAGGACTTTGATGAGGAAGTCCTACCATATTCCCACTTCCTACCTCATATCCTAATTCCCGGAGAACTCTTTGACACTCCAAGCGTTGGTCGAAATCATCATCGGGGTGGAGCCGAGCGAAAAGTTCTCGGTCAAAAGTTTCCTGTTTTAGGAGATAACGATCTGCTCCGGCTTCTCTCCACAGAGCGTATTCCCAGAACTCTCGCTCTCCGATACTCAAAGTTATTGCTACACCAAGCTTTTTAATCCGGTAAAGGAGAGAAGCTAAACTTTTAGCATCATAAGCAAGGTCTTCCCCAGATTGGAGCACAATGGTTTTTACTCCCTGCAAAGCGATTTTCTCAGCAAGGTTATAAATCTCTTCTCCTGTCATCCGGTATCTTTTAAGTTTCCGGTTATCCCGACGCAACCCACAATAAAAACAATTTCTGCGGCAAAAATTGGAAAACTCTATCAATCCCCGGATGTGAACCTCGTCTCCCACATATTTTTTTCTCTTCTCATTAGCTAGATAAAAAAGCCGCTCTTCTGCCTCTTTATCTTTACTCTCTAAAAGAGTAGCTATCTCATCCGGGGTGAGGTCCTCTTCCTCGTTTAATTTATTTAATAAATCCCATTCCTTTCCCCTATTTTTCATCTAAATTTCCTCTCTAATATCTCTTATAGTCAACCCCCAAAATATTATAATATTTCTTGCTCTTCAAAGGGCAAACTCTCTTTCTCGAGCCTGGTGGACACGACTCCGAGAAGAGGTTATACTGCAAAGGTAGAAAGAAAAAGTGAGGTAAAAATATTATGGTGGTCTTAATTCGCCCTTCTTTTCCTTTTACTCTTTTTCCTTATTTAGAAACTTACCACCCTTTTTTAGACCGTTCCTTTTTCTGGAGTAAAGGTAGATGGTGGATCGCGCTGGGTGAGAGTAAAACAACAATTGCTCAAGTAGTAGAAAGAGAAGGAGGAAAGAATCCTCTTTTAGAAATAACCTTAGAAAGTGAGGAAAGCATAAAAGAGCTCTCTTTTCTATTGGGTTTTGACGAAAATCCCCTTCCTTTTTACCAATTGGGAGAGAAAGACCCGGTTATGAGTAACATCATAAAAGAATTTTATGGGGCGCGTATCCCTCGCTCTCGAAGTCTATTTGAGGCGGCAGTGACTACTATTCTGGAACAGCAGATTTCAATGAAAGTGGCTTCTACTTTGCGAAAGCGCTTGGTGGAGAGGTGGGGCGGCGGTCCCTTTTATAGAGAAGGAGAAGCGATCTTTGCTTTTCCTACCCCCGGAGATATAGCGAAAAGTTCTCCTTTCGAACTAAGAGAGATAGGAATGTCTAACGCTAAAGCTCGGACGATTTACCAATTAGCTAAGATGATAGAAGAAAAGGAAATAGATCCGGAATTCTGGAAGACCTTATCTTCTTCACAGGTAGTTGCTGCATTAGCTCACCTTCCTAGAATAGGGCTGTGGAGTGCTCAGTTTATAGTTGCTCGATGGATGCCGGTCAGCGATTGTTTTGCTCCCGGCGACCTGGGTTTGAGAAAAGCAATAAGTTTTTTCTATCAGGGAAGCGACCATCCTGTCTCTGCTATCGATGCTCAAGAAATATTGCACCGTTTTTCTCCTTATGAGCGCTGGGCAGGCTGGTATCTTCTTATGGCTATAGAAAAAGAGAAGAGTTCTTCTTTGGGAAGTTACTTTCCAAGTATGGAAGAAAGGCGATTTTACTGATAAACACTTCAAAAATCTGTATCGCCAGAAGAGAGACCCCTGGAACTATGAGCAATCTGATTTCGAGCGAGAAAAATACCTCAAAACTCTGGAAGCTATACCAGAAGAAGTAGAAACTATCTGGGAAATAGGGTGTGCGGAAAGAGTTTTTACTGAGCTACTTCTCGAGCAAGGAAAAAGAGTCTGGGGAGTGGATGTTTCCCCCACTGCTCTTT
>JAGPEW010000165.1 GCA_018056825.1 Candidatus Sordicultor aquaticus | reverse complement strand
CAATCACACCCCCTGACTCATCCCGAGCCGCAATAGCTCCCTTCCAGCTGGCGGGGTTGCCAATCCGGATGGCAGTAGCCACAGTTTGAGGGTCAGGAACGGGTTTTCCCAAAACCAAAGGAGCTGCCCCTTCGGCTTGAAAACCTAACATTCGGGGGAGAGAGTTAATTTTTTCTCTCTCTTTTAGCTCTTTAAACCCTTTCCAATAAGCAGTGATATTTCCCGCATTACCTACCGGTAACGCAAGATAGGTAGGACTTTCCCCCAGCCACTCTACCACTTCAAAAGCTGCAGTTTTCTGTCCTTCAATACGATAAGGATTAATGGAGTTAACTAGAGCCACTGGATAATGAGAAGTTATATACCTTACCATAGAAAGAGCATCATCAAAGTTTCCCCGCACCGCGAGAACTCGTGCTCCATGCATGAGAGCCTGAGAAAGTTTACCCAGAGCGATTTTCCCTTGAGGGATGAGAACGATACAGGAAAGACCAGCTCGTTGCGCATAAGCTGCAGCAGAAGCAGAAGTATTACCAGTAGAAGCACACATTACCACACTTCTACCTTCTTCTTTAGCTTTGGCCACTGCTACCACCATTCCCCGGTCTTTAAATGATCCAGTAGGGTTCATTCCTTCAAATTTAAAATAAAGCTTTCCCACCCCTAATTTCTTTACTAAGTGATAAGATTCCACCAGAGGAGTGTTTCCCTCATTCAGGGTAATCAAAGGAGTGTGAGAAGTCACAGGAAGATACTCAGCAAAATACTCTAATACTCCAGGCCAGCGCAAAGTTAAACCTCCTTCACTAAAACAAATTTTCATTAGCATACCACAACTATTCTTCTGAATCACCAGTTTTCAATACTAAATTTAAAAACTAAAGGGTAGACTTAGGAATCCCTCTCTTTCTTAAAGGGTGAGAGAAGAGAATTCAGTAAGGAGTAGTAAATAACGGGTTTGGTAGGAGATCATAAAACAAGGCCTTTAGCTAACAGAGTTAGTTTCCTTAGGAAGATATCTCTTGGGAAATTTGGCTACCACCGAATAATTAGGGTCTACTACATTTCCCACTCGCATAGTTCCTACCTGAGAAAGAAGCTCAAATGCTTCCCACCGTTCAAATCCGTAGTCCTCCACCAGCCAGCGAACCAATTCTAAATGAGCAATTCGAATTGCATTAAGAAGAGGCCTGGTGCTTCCTACTACCATTATATGAGTCTGGTCTTCCACTCGAGGCCAGTCGGCTTTTTTATTTTTAATTACTTCTAAGCTCAAAGTTACACAAGCAGTGGTCTCTAAAGCACACCCAGAAATTTCCCCATCTCCTTGAGCAGCATGAACATCGCCAAAAGATAGATAACCTCCTCGCACCCATACTGGAAGATAAAGAATTACCCCCTCTTTTACTTCTGGGCAATCCATGTTGCCACCATATTCTCCCGGAGTAAGAGCGGTCTCTACTCTTCCAAAGCGAGGAGCCACTCCAATTGAGCCAATAAAAGGATGAAGAGGAATGGTTACTTTCTTAAGACGGCTATGAGAAAGCTCCCAAGTAGCAGTCTGAGATTCAAGATCGAGATGCCACCTATACCTCACTCGAGGTAGGGGGTCATTAAAAAGCAAAAGCTGGCCTTCGCTTTCTTCGGTAAGAACTCCAAAGTGAGGCGAATGTCCTGACCAAGCATAATCCCGGTTTAATGATATAGCATCGATTTTCACCTTAAGTAAATCTCCGGGATAAGCCTCTTCTATCCAGATAGGACCAACTAAGGGGTTACTCTCCTTAAATTCAGTAGCTGGGCTCACTTCTTTTTTATCCCAGGTTAAGGGGTTACCCAGACAGTCAAATCCTTCCGCATCCACTGTAAACGCCGATAGTGATTCTCCACTGTGAAGAGTAAGAACTGGTTCTGCCGGTCCAAAGAGGAACCGATATTTAGTTGGGGTAAGCTCATAGTGCTTTCCTTCTACCATTATTTTTCCTCCCTTTTATATTACTCAATCAAACCTGTTGCGGGCAGGTATTGAAGAATATAATGATACTGTGGTAAAATACAAGAAAGATGTCTTGGGCGCGGTTAACTCAGCGGTAGAGTGCCATCCTCACACGGTGGAAGTCGCTGGTTCGAATCCAGCACCGCGCACCATTTTTGTTTAAGCAGAGCTTTAGCATTCCTCACAAAACTTCTTAAATTCTAAAGCTGCTTTTTCCACATCTTCCCGACCAGAGAAAATACTGGTTGTGCCAGCTACAAAAACATTAGCTCCAGCCTTCTTTAAAAGAGGAACAGTTTTTTCTCCAATCCCCCCATCTACAGCAATATCCAAATTCAAACCTTTCTCCTCTACCATTTCTCTCACCCTCTCCACTTTTGGTATCACTTCCGGAATAAATTTCTGTCCTACAAAGCCTGGGTCTACAGTCATTAAAAGCACCAAGTCTAAATAAGGCAAAAGGTAAGAAAGAAATTCAGGAGGAGTAGAAGGGTTGAGAGCCAACCCCGCTTTTTTACCTTCCTTCTTCACCCTATCCACTAACTGATGCAGACGACTATCTACTTCGGCATGGAAAGTAATCATATCTGCTCCCAAATCAGCAAACAGTGGTATAAAAGGTTCAGGACTTTGCACCATAAGATGAACATCAAAAAAAAGAGAGGTGGCTGGACGGAGCTTCCTTAAAAGATTAGTACCCAGAGCAAAATTAGGAACAAACACTCCATCCATAATATCAATGTGAAGCATATCTATTTTTGCTCTTTCTAACTTTTTTACTTCTTCTCCCAGATGGAGATAATCAGCACAATCCAAAGAAGCAGAAACTTTTATCATAGCTTAACCCCCTAAGGTTCTATAATCACTTTAGTATAAGGAAAATGCTTTTGCTGCATTTCTAATATAAAGGAAGGAGCTTCTTTCAAACTTATTCGATGAGAGATTAAAGGAGATAAAGATACTTTCTCTCTTTCTTCTAATTCCAGTAATCTTTTCCAATCCGAATTAAGAAAGGAAAAATCTGAATTCCAAGTGCCCACAACAGTTAGTTCTCGGCGAAGAACCATACCGATTTCCTGAGGTTTTAAGGTCACATCCCGCTCTTGATTTCCCACCAAGAGAACTTTACCTTTCTTTCTCACTATTCCTAAAGCATCTAAAAGAGCTCGGCTACTTCCTGAAGCCTCAATGGCTAAATCCACCTCTTCTTTTTCTCCTACTGGAGACAAGGCGAGGTCAAAACCTAAAGCATGAGCTAAGAGAAATTTCTGCTCATCCACATCATACCCGGTAAGCATTCG
>JAGPEW010000164.1 GCA_018056825.1 Candidatus Sordicultor aquaticus | reverse complement strand
CTTCTTAAACCACGTACAGAAAGCAACATCTTAGTTTTTGGCTTCTCCTTCAAATGTAATTTAACCTAAAATCACTTATTTTTACTGAGGTACAAGGTATACCTTGTACCTCAGTAGCCAACGGTTTAATGTTGGGAAATGTAGATATGAGTCACTACATATCTCGTCCACATATCCCCCCAGCTCGACAATCCATCTTTATTAGGTTCCACGCCCTCACCCTTAATAAAGGGTTTCCAGACTGCATTGTATAGCTGTTGAAACATAAATACCGCTGGGCATTCTTGGATTAAAATCCTTTCTGCTTCTCTATACTTTTGAACTCTCTCTTCCCAATTTTCCAGAGCATCAGCTTGGCGAACAAGTTCATCGTATGTAGGATTAGACCAAGCATGACGTCCTCCGGTCAAGAAAAGATCCATAAAGTTACTGGGGTCTACATAGTCAAATTGATAAGCTAATAGAAAAAGATTGTGAGTACGCTGATTTAGAGCGTCGGTAAAAGTTTTTACTTCCATTACTCGAGGTATAATGTTAATTCCTAATGTCTTCTTCAACTGAGCCTGGATATATTCGGCTGCTGGCTTCTGCCAGGGCATTAGCTGATCTTCTGCTCTAATCCATAACTCTAACTCAGGAAATCCTTCTCCATTAGGATAACCTGCTTCAGCTAAGAGGTTCTTGGCTAACTCTGGATCATACTTAGAAAGCTCTTGTGCTTCTCCAGAATCATTATAGCCAGGAAAACCTTTTACCAGCAAAGAATATTCTGGAGAGGCAAGATCTTTAAGTACTGTAGAACACAATTCTTCTCTATTTACAGCATGGTTAAAAGCCTGCCGTACCTTTATATCATCAAAAGGTGCTTTCGTAGTATCAAACGAAAGATAAAAGATTCGAAACATTGGCCAAGAATATAACTCATTTGGCATGTTTTCTCTGACATATGCCAGCTGACCTGGATTAACATCACATCTATAAATTTCGTTATTTAAATACGCAGGAAATCCTGTTACGGGATCAAATGTCCCATATTTCAGTATAATCTTTTCTAAGTAAGGCTTCCAAATGCCTCCATAGTAAGGATTCCGAACCAACGTTATATGGCTTCCTTTAACCCACTCGTCTACTTTGAAGGGACCATTACTTACCATAGTGTCCGCTTTAGTACAATATTCATTGCCGTGCTGTTCAACTGCATGCTGAGGAACAGGGAAAAGCCAAACTAAGGCTCCTAATAAATAGGGTTTTGGTACTTCAGTGGTTAGAACAAGAGTGTAATCATCTAAAGCTTTTATTCCTAGTTCTTCTAGTGGTAACTCACCTTTTTCTACTTTATCCCAATTTTTGAGCTCCACCATAAGACTCCAATACCAACTAAAGTCATAACCTTGCTGAACACATCGTTGTAATGCAAACACATAATCATGAGCGGTAACTGGTTTACCATCTGACCACTTTAACTCTTTTCTAAGATGGAAAGTCCAAGTTAAACCATCTTCCGACACTTCCCAACTTTCCGCCCCCGTCGGAATAGCTTCTAAATTTTTATCGAAACTCATAAGAGGTTCTTGCACGAAATCAGATACTCCCTGCAAACAATTGTAAATTGTCTGCATATAATCTATATAGGTGCCACTTTCGAACTTTAGCGGGTAATACAAAATTTGCTCCGATGGAGGAAGAGCATCAGGAGGAAGAGAGATATCATCGGCAAAACCAAAAGCAGTAATCCCCATCAGCAAAATTCCACTAAGTAAAACAACCATTAGGCTTTTTTTAAATTTTAACATTTTTCTCTCCTTTTCTTCTAAATGTAATAAAGATGATTTTGATTCACGACTAACATCATATACGACCTGAAATCAATTACTATTACAATCTACAATGATTATCTAAAAGATTTGTTCACCCCCTTCCTCTCAATCTTGGATCCATAGCATCTCTAAGTCCATCCCCTATAAAAGACAAAGAGAGCACAGTGAGAGCTAAAAATATAGCTGGAAACAAAGTTAAATGCCAGTAAAATTGAATATAATACAATCCTTCACTTATCATTTGCCCCCAACTAGGAGTAGGAGGATTTACTCCTACTCCTAAAAAACTCAAAGTGGCTTCTAACATAATTGCATTCGGTAAACACAAAACCATACCTACGATAATAGGAGCAACGGCATTAGGTAAAAGATGGCGAAATAAAATTCGATAAGGATGTGCACCTATGGCTTTAGCGGCCACAGCATATTCCCTTTCCTTCAAGGTGAGTATTTCTCCTCTCACCAGGCGGCATACATCCATCCAACTCACTAGGGCAAGGATAAAGATAATATTTTCTAAACCACTACCGAAGAGAGTGACAAACAAAATGGCGATAAGAAGAGGGGGAATAACAGAAAAAGTTTCTACTAAACGCATAACTAACCAATCTACTATTCCTCCCATATATCCTGCTAGGGCTCCTAAGGGAACTCCAATAACTAAAGCTAAAAGAGCTGTGCTAAATCCTACAAGGAGAGAAATACGTATGCCATAAATAACTCGGCTGAAATAATCTCTCCCTAAAGCGTCTACCCCAAACCAGTGGTGTATTGAAGGAAAATCGTTTATTTTATCTAAGTATTTTTGTTCCGCATAATCGGCGGGAGTAATAAAAGGAGCAAAAATTGCACAGATTATTAACATTAGAAATATTCCTAACCCAACTATTGCTAACTTATTTTTACGGAAATATCTCCATATTTCTGATATATTCATTTCTTTCTCTTTCCCAGACGAACTCGAGGATCAACTATGGTATAGACGATATCAGTAACGAGGTAAGTGAGTGACAAGGAAATGGAAATAAAAAGCATAAGGGTCATTTCCAAAGGATAGTCACGCTTATAAATACTCGTAACAAAATATCCTCCTAACCCAGGAATGCGGAAAACCTGTTCTATTAAGATACTACCCGTCATCACTCCTGTAAACATTGGTAATAGAATAGTTAAAATAGGTATTAAGGCGTTTTTAAAAGCGTGACGAACCAAAATATACCAATCAGGGAGACCTTTGGCCTTGGCAGTTAAAATATAAGGTTCGTTTAAGACCTCGAGCATACTGGAACGAGTGTAACGGGCAATGGTTCCGAAGGGAAAAAGTCCATAAGCAATAATGGGCATAATCCAGGTTCTTGGATCTCCAAAAGAAAACCCACCGGTAGGTAACCAATGAAACCTCAAAGAAAAGATAAATATCATAAAAATCGAACTCACATAAACAGGTACAGAAATGCTATAACTACTTAGAGCAGTACATAA
>JAGPEW010000163.1 GCA_018056825.1 Candidatus Sordicultor aquaticus | reverse complement strand
GACATGATGAGCTCATAACCCCCGGAAAAGGCAAAAGAAAGCTACCCAACGAGGCTCGCGATTGACCCTCCAGAGACTATCGGAAAAGATAAATAACGCACTGAATATAAAGAGATTATAAGGGGTTTTGTAGGATACCGCAAAAAAACTGGCTCCCCGGGCAGGACTCGAACCTGCAACCCTCCGGTTAACAGCCGGATGCTCCACCATTGAGCTACCGAGGAGCGGCTACATCAAGGATTATAGAGAACTTATTCCGTTTCGTCAAGATAGTCACGCAATTTTTTGCTACGAGTGGGATGCCGAAGCTTCCTCAAAGCCTTAGCTTCAATCTGGCGAATTCTTTCTCTGGTTACTCCAAAAATCTGCCCTACTTCTTCTAAAGTATGAGGTCTTCCATCCTCCAAACCAAAGCGAAGCTTTAAAACCTTTCTCTCTCTATCGGTAAGAGTATTCAAAACATTATCTAACTGCTCCTTCAACAGGGAGTAAGAAGCAGCTTGAGGAGGAGCAAGCGCTCCCGTATCTTCTATAAAATCACCCAGGTGGCTATCCTCTTCCTCCCCAATAGGAGTCTCAAGAGACAAAGGTTCCTGAGCTGTTTTTAGTATCTCTCTAACCTTATCCGGAGTGATACCCATTCTCTCCGCTATTTCTTCAGGAGTAGGCTCTCTTCCTAACTCTTGAACCAATTGCCGAGCAGTTCGAGTAAGTTTATTAATAGTCTCTACCATATGAACCGGTATACGAATGGTCCGCGCCTGGTCAGCAATAGCTCGGGTGATAGCCTGCCGAATCCACCAGGTAGCATAAGTGCTGAATTTATAACCCTTTCGATAATCAAACTTCTCTACTGCCCGGATTAAGCCTAAATTGCCCTCCTGAATAAGGTCCAGAAAGAGCATACCTCTACCTACATATTTTTTAGCAATACTTACTACCAGTCGTAAGTTAGCTTCGATGAGTTTCCTTTTGGCTTCGGGGTCTCCTTTTTCCACTCTTTTGGCCAACGCTACTTCTTCCTCGGGTTTCAAAAGAGGAACTTGCCCAATTTCTTTCAGATACATTTTTACCGGGTCATCGACCCCTATACCTTTTATATCCTCAAAGTAAAAATCTTCTGCTTCTATGGTAGGTTGTTCTTCCTGCAAAGCTTCTTCATCCGAAACTTCAATGCCCAAACCCAAAAGGGTATTATAAACATCATCCAGTTTATCTACATTTATAGCTTCATTACCCAAAGCATCATTCAGCTCTTTAAAAGTAATATAACCTTTCTGTTTTCCTCTTTCCATCAAAGAAGAAATTTCCGGGGAAGACTTATTCTTATTATCACCGCTCAATCGCATCTCTCCTCTCTTCACTCTACCTCTTCAATTTTTCTCTCTCTTGCGAGAGTAAATGATAGTATTGCAATTTTTCTTCATTGGTTTCTCGAGAAAGTTCTTCTTGCACTTTTTGCATTTCCTCTTCCACTGAGGCTAATTTCAGCCGACGTATCAAGTCCTCAACCACTTCCTGGTTTAACCCTACCTGCAAATCTTCTCGAGTCATTATCTCTGCTACACAGCGAGACAAGTCTTCATCACCAGAAAAAATGTCTATCAAATCAGAAGGAGAAAGATTGCTTTCTCTTTGAGAATCGGAAAGAGCATTAAAAATACGACGATGTTGAGATAGAGAAAAATTGCTAACTTCCAATTCTCTACCAATTGTTTCCCGCCAAAACTGGCTTTCTATCATAGCTCGCAAAAGCATTTTCTCTGCTTTTACCTTACCTGACTCTTTAGCCGTAAAAGATTTTAAAATAGCTTCAGGAGTCCTTTCTTGTCTTAATGCACTATAAATTATTGATTCCCCTACTTTTAATTTCTCTGCCAAATAACTAATTTTTAAAGACCTCTCTACCGGGTCTTTAATTGATTGCACAAAAGGAACTATGCCTTTAATAATTTTTGCCTTGGACTCCAGAGAATTAAAACCATAATCTCTAATAAATAATTCCAATTGAAAATCAAAAAGAGTAGGAGCTTCATTTACAATCTTCAAAAACTCATCTTTTCCTTTCTCCCGCAAAAAAGAATCAGGGTCATGAGGTGAGGGAATAGATGCCACTTTTACTGTTATACCCTGTTCCTGGAGAATGTTTATACCTCTCACTGCCGCTTTCTGCCCTGCTATATCTGAATCATAACAAATAACCACTTCTTCAGCATAACGATGCAAGAGTATAGCCTGATCTCGAGTAAGAGCAGTACCCATAGAAGCTACGCAATTATTAACCCCTTCCTGGAAAAGAGTAAGGAAATCCATATATCCTTCTACCAAAATTGCCTGGCGAGAATGCTGAATAAAACTCCGCGAGGCAAACAGACCATAAAGATTATGTCCCTTGGAAAAAATCGGGGTATCAGAAATATTAACATATTTGGGCTCTTCCCCTTTTAGACTTCTTCCCCCAAACCCTACTATTCTTCCCTGAGCATCATGTAAAGCAAAAGTAATTCTACCTCGAAAACGGTCGAGAAGTTCCCCACCTCTTGTTACTACTCCTACACCAGCTTTAATTAAATCTTGCCCTGAAAAACCAGCCTTCATTAAATAGGCAATAGATTCTTTACCCGAAGCTGGAGAAAAACCAATACCAAACTGCTCTACTATTTCGGGCCGGAGCTCTCTTTTTTCGTAAATATAAGAGCGAGCAGTGGCAGCTAACTCTTCTCGGGGGTTCAACAAACACTGATAATAATAGCTCCTTAAAGTTTCGTTTAGCAGAAAAAATTTGTCTCGTTCTTTAGTTTGCCGGGTGCTACCTCTCGACGAGGTGGGTAGCTCCATACCGCACTTCTGAGCCAAAAAAGCCACTGCTTCAGGAAAAGTCAAATTTTCCATTTTCATTACAAAAGTGAAAATATTGCCACCTACCCCACATCCAAAGCAGTGGAAAATCCCTTTCTCAGGAGAAACTAAAAAAGAAGGGGTTTTTTCTTCATGAAAAGGGCACAGAGCACGGTAGTTACGACCCGCAGGTTGAAGACTAACATAGTGAGAAATAAGCTCCACCATATCTACGCGGCTCTTAATCTCCTCTAAATACTGGTCATCAAATATCAACTAAACCACCTAGGCTTCCTTTAAAAGGGTAAAACCGATATTTCCTTATCGCCATTCCTAAAGTTAAACCACTTTTAAAAAGATTTACGTTTGGAGAAGGACTATATCATTCTAATTAAATCTTTTCTCCCTCGGGAATATTCCCGAGGGAGAAAAGCAAAAGGTTAGCGCATGAAAAGAGGAGCAAATACC
>JAGPEW010000162.1 GCA_018056825.1 Candidatus Sordicultor aquaticus | reverse complement strand
CCTCTTTTAGTGGCTTATGATATGCAGGGGGGAGATATTTTTGAAGAAGGCAAAATAAAATATCGCAATATTACTGTATAATGAAGTATAAAGGAGGTCTTAAAAATGTTTTGGGATATAATTTTTCTTCTCCTTATTTTTAGTGTTTATCTACCTGTTTTGCAGAGGAATATTGTTGAACAACAGAGAATGGCAGCGATTAAGAGTTTGGAAAGGAAAAGAAGATCTCGGGTAATTGCTATGATTCACAGACAAGAATCCGTTAGTTTTTTGGGTTTACCTATAGCCCGCTATATTAACATTGAGGATTCAGAAAAAATCTTACGGGCTATTCATCTCACTCCCAAAGATATGCCCATTGATTTGATTCTCCATACCCCGGGGGGGTTAGTGCTTGCCGCTCAACAGATTGCTTGTGCTATAAAAAGACACCCGGCTAAGGTTACCGTGTTTATTCCTCATTATGCTATGTCAGGAGGAACACTCATTGCTCTGGCGGCAGACGAGATAATTATGGATCCCAATGCTGTTCTAGGGCCTGTGGATCCACAAATAGGAACGGCTCAGGCTCAGTATCCCGCAGCCTCAATTTTGAAAGCTCTGGAAGAGCCTAATCCCAACCGAGATGACCAAACCCTGATTTTAGGCGATATTGCTCGCAAAGCCATTAATCAAGTTTATCAGGTAGTTTTGGATTTAGTCGATGAACATCTTCCCGAAGATAAAGCGCAGGAGTTAGCTAAGATTTTATCCGAAGGTCGGTGGACCCATGACTTTCCCATTACTTTAGAGATGGCACAAGAATTAGGGCTTCCAGCGAAAGAAGGTTTGCCAGATGAGATTTATCAACTTATGGACCTTTACCCTCAACCACCTCAGCAGCGACCTTCGGTAGAGTATGTTCCTACTCCCTATACTCCTCATCGTCGGCCTACCAGAGGGAAAGAAAGTTAAATAAAGGATGTGAAGATTATGGGTAAACAGCTAATCATTACTGAAAAGCCCAGTGTAGCTCAAGACATAGCTCGTGCTCTGGGTAAAATGAAGAAAAAAGAAGAATATTGGGAAAATGAAAACTATATTGTTACTTGGGCAGTGGGGCATTTGGTAACTTTAGCTGAACCAGAAGATTATGACAAAAAGTTTAAAATGTGGCGTTTGGCTCTTTTGCCGGTTATACCCGAAGGGTTTAAACTGAAAGCCATAGAAGGTTCAGAAGAAAGACTGCAGGTCATCAAAAAGCTTATTAATTCTAAAGAAGTAGAAATGATAATAAATGCTTGTGATGCGGGTAGAGAAGGAGAATTAATCTTCCGCTATATTTACGAGTTTTTAGCTGGTCGCAAACCGGTTTATCGTCTCTGGCTTTCTTCTATGACCCAGGAAGCTATAAAAGAAGCTTTTTCTCATCTTAAACCGGGAGATACTTATGAGCTTTTAGCTCAGGCGGCTAAATGCCGTTCTGAAGGAGATTGGTTAGTAGGAATTAATGGCACCCGAGTATTTACTGCTCGTTATAAAACTCTTCTTTCGGTGGGGAGAGTACAAACTCCTACCCTGGCCATTTTGGTTCAAAGAGAAAGGGAAATAGAGAATTTTGTTCCCGTTCCCTATTGGGAAATATTTGCCGAATTTTCTTCTCCTTCTGGTTCTTACCGAGGTAAGTGGGAAGATAAAGAAGACCGGGTGTGGGAGAAGGATAAAGCTCAAACAATATTAGATAAAGTCAGTGGCCACAATGGGGAAGTAGCTGAATATAAAGAACATAAAGTTAAAGAACCACACCCTCTTTTATATGACCTTACTGAATTACAGAGAGATGCTAACAAACTTTTTGGCTATTCGGCTAAGCGGACTTTAGATAGTGCCCAAAGACTTTATGAACGGCATAAATTAATAACTTATCCTCGCACTGATTCTCGTTATCTTTCCCCGGACTTAATTTCTCAGGTAGAGAAGTGCTGGCATATGTTGGCAGAATGTGGCTTCGGAGAATGGGTGAAAGAAGATTTCTCACCAGAGAAAGCCTTAAAAGATAAAAGAGTGTTTGATGCCAGCAAAGTTTCTGACCACCATGCTATTATTCCCACTGGAGAAAAAATTGATTGGGAAAGTTTAAGCGATAACGATAAAAGAATTATGGATTTAATCGTAAAAAGATTTATTGCTTCTTTTTACCCTGAAGCAGTCTGGGTTCACCGGAGTATTAAAACTATAGTAGAGGGTGAAAAGTTTATTAGTAAGTCTAAAGTTCTTTTGAAGGCGGGTTGGAGAGCGGTTTATGGAAAGGAAGAAGGAGAAGAGTTCTTGCCTGCAGTTAAAAAAGGAACTGAGGTAAAAACGGAAAAAGTCTGGATAGAGGAAAAAGAAACTAAAGCTCCTCCTCGATATACTGAAGCTACTCTTTTATCGGCTATGGAAGGAGCAGGTCGATTTGTAGAAGACGAAGAACTACAAGAAGTAATGAAGGATAGCGGCATTGGTACTCCCGCCACTCGAGCAGCTATAATTGAACGGTTAATTGAAGTAGGCTATGTGGAAAGAAATGGCAAAACTCTTATACCTACTCCCAAAGGTAAAGAGTTAATAAATCTTATAGAAAATATACCGGTTCCTGAGTTATCGTCTCCTCAACTTACCGGGGAATGGGAAAAGAAGCTTAATCAGATTGAAAAAGGAAATTTTTCTCGAGATACTTTTATGGAAGAGATAAAGAAATTGACGGTGGAGATGGTAGAGAAAGTTAAAAGTGCAGAAGACCAAGGGGAAAGAGAAAAGATGTCTTTCCCGGTGGGAAATTGCCCCCTGTGTGGGGCTCCAGTTTATGAAAATCGCAAGTCTTTCAGCTGTTCCCGCTGGCAAGAGGGTTGCTCGTTTACTATCTGGAAAAAGATAGCAGGGAGGTCTATTAATCGCCTGGAAGCTCAAAAACTACTTACCACGGGGAAAACAGATAAACTTTATGGTTTTAAATCTCGCAAGGGTAGGAAATTCTCTGCTTACCTTGTTCTTAAGAAAGAAGGGAAAATAGAATTTGAATTTCCTCCCTCTCGGGTTTCTTCTAGTGTCTCTTGAAATCAGGTAAAAAATTTTTAAAACCTGGGTGTGGATATTAAGAAAATCGATTATAATAATGCAGGATTGGGGAAGAGTCCTTTGCTAAACCTATTAGAACGGGAAGAGAAGACCATTGAGTAAATTTGTAATCCAGGGTTCAAAACCTTTACAAGGAGAAGTCCAAGTAGGAGGTGCTAAAAATGCTGCTTTACCCATTTTGGCGGCAACTTTATTAGCTGATTCTCCTTCTTG
>JAGPEW010000161.1 GCA_018056825.1 Candidatus Sordicultor aquaticus | reverse complement strand
CCTCCACTCTCCGGGGTTACGAGCCTCATTTTCCGGTATGGTAATCCCCTCCAGACAGTTACCACGAGTTCATAGCATCAATACGCGGCCATCCTCTAAACTGTCATCGCGAGCCCGGACAGCCTGCGGCGCAAGATTAAAAGGCAAAAGAGATGAAAAGACTAAAACTATGGATGAAGAAAAAGCCTTCCTCCTCGCGATGGCCACAAAGAAGAGTGGAAGAGGATAAACTTCTATAGTTATTGTAGACTTCGGGAATACTATAATCTTTAGTTTTGGAGTACAATGAGAAAAACACTAAAGGGAGGAAGCTATGAAAGAAGAGAATCTCACTGGAATACTTGAAAGAGAGCTTACTGGAAAAGTTAAAGAATATAAACTAGTTGACCCTCAAACAGTGGTAGTAGCCGAATGGGTACGATTAAAATGCCAGTTTGGTTGTGATGGATACGCCGAGAGCCTCACTTGTCCTCCTTATTCACCAGAGCCCTCCCGTACTAAAAGAATGCTTGAAGAATATAAGTTAGCTGCTATCCTCTGGAGACCAGAAAATTACGAGAACTTGCGAAAAACTGCTGCCGATTTAGAAAGAACTCTTTTTCTCTCCGGCTACTACAAGGCTCTGGCTATCCCCTCTGGACCTTGCGAGTTATGCAATCCCTGTCCTTCAGAGTATCCCTGCCAGCACCCTGAATATGCCCGTCCCTCTATGGAGGCTTGTGGAATTGATGTGTATGCAACTGTAAGGCAATATGGTTTTCCCATCGAAGTGGTACGCTCGAGAAATTGTCAGCCTAATTATTATGCCCTGATTCTCATCGAGTAGAAAAGAAAAAGCAAGAATAATGACTGCATTCTTTCGTTCAGAAGCCAGATTTAAGTTTTTTTCAAATAAGAGAAAATGGCTCATTACTTTGTTGCTTATCGGGGGGATATTTGTTCGTTTATTTTTATTGGGAGTTATTCCTCCAGGGTTGAACCAAGATGAGGCCTCCATTGGTTATGATGCCTGGGCTCTCCTACATTATGGTATCGACAGAAACGGTTGTCATAACCCCGTTCATTTTATTTCCTGGGGAAGTGGTCAAAATGCGCTTTACGCTTATCTATCTATGCCCTTCATTTCTCTATTTGATTTAAACCCTTTCTCGGTGAGAATTTTAAATGCTCTGTTGGGGTGCCTATCTTTAGCTATCTTTTATCTCCTGGTTAAAAAAATCTGGGATGAAGATACGGGAATAATAGCTTTATTTCTTCTGACCATAAGTCCCTGGCATATAATGATGTCGCGCTGGGGTTTAGAATCCAACATTTTCCCCTTTTTTATTTTAATGGGTAGTTACCTTCTATTGCTATCTTTAGAGCAATCTTCTTTTCTACCCTTATCTTTCCTGGTGTTCGCTATATCTCTTTATTCCTATGGGACAGCATACTTTTTTGTGCCTGTGTTTCTGCTCGTAGTTTCTTTGTATTTAATATTTTATAAAAAAATCAAGATAACTACTTTTCTCTTAAGCGGTGGGGTATTTTTAATTGTTGCTCTACCCATATTATTGTTTGTGGTAATAAATATCTTTCAATTGAACTCCATTCAGACTTCCTGGTTTTCTATACCCCGACTTCCTGCTGCTCCAAGATTTTCTGCTGTTTCTTCCATTTTTGGTAGCCAATTCATTACGAACTCTATCTACAATTTAGGAAACTTCCTGTGGCTACTTTTTGTTACCCAAAATGATGGGTTGATTTGGAATTGCATCCCCGAATACGGCTACATGTTTTTGTTCAGCACTCCCTTTTTGTTTTTCGGGATTTTTCACTTAATCAGAGAAAACAAGGGGGGAAGAAAGTTCAACAGTCAGTTCCTTATTCTAGCCTGGTTTTTTGTCGCTACAGTTATGGCATTTGTAACCACTATAAATATTAATAGAGTTAATGTGGTTTTCTTACCCGTAATATGCTTTATAGCTATCAGTATATCTTATATAAAGAGGAATGCTAGGTTGTTTTTCCGATATGTAATAGTTTTATATATCTTATTTTTTGGCCTGTTTACTTATACCTACTTTTTTGTTTATCCCGAGAGTGTGAGCTCAGCTTTCTTTGAATCACTCGATGAAGCCCTTCAATATGCTACTGAAACGTCAACCCCTGATGAACCCATTTACGTTACTAGTAAAATAAATATGCCCTACATTTTTATTTTGTTTTATCAAAAAATAGATCCTCATCTCTTTTGTGAATCAGTAGTGTATTCCGACCCGGAAGCTCCGTTTCGATGGGTAGAATCGTTTGACCGTTACCTATTTGGAATGCAAGACGACCGCTTTTCCGGGCATATTTACATTCTCCATAACTCAGAACCAGATTTCTTTGACAATCCCAACTTTGTTGTTAAGAGGTTCAAGAATTATTCTGTAGCGGTTAAGAAAGAATAGGATGAGACAATCTCTTTTAATAATTTTTATCAGTTATTCAAAATAAAAAGGAGCTTGTTTGGTTTTCCTTACTAAGAAATCTAAAGATATAAAAAGGAGCAAAAAGAGATTGGAAAACAGAAATTTCTTAGGTGAAAAGCTCCGGGAGATTAGTTTCCCCAATACTCAAGATAATTTTCCTTTTTCCCCAAAAGTTTCTACTCTCCCGGTAAATACTGAGACCGAGCGTCGGGAAGAAAATACAGTTAATGCAACGCTTAAAGCTTTGAATCTTTTTGAAGTGTCCAAACCCGGAATCGAAACAATAGGGGTGAAAAAACTATGACCCAAACCACACCTCGAGGTCTACGGCCCCATATTGGACTATTCGGCAGAAGAAACGTCGGTAAATCCTCTCTTATTAACGCGCTAACTGAGCAAGAAGTGGCTATTGTATCAGAAACCCCTGGCACTACCACCGACCCGGTATTCAAAGCCATTGAGTTACTTCCTTTTGGACCAGTAACTCTCATCGACACTGCCGGGCTGGATGACGAGGGTTTTCTAGGGGAACTCCGCAAAAAGAAAACCATGGAGATACTCAGACGTTGTGATTTAGCCCTCGTAATATGGGACCATAACTCAGACCTCGTATTTGAAAAGCAACTTATCGACCTTTTGCATGATAATGGTGTAAGCGTAATAGGGGTGCAGAACAAAATTGATTCTGCCTCTAACCACAAGGTTTTAATAGATAAAAGTATTCCCACCTTCCGGGTAAGTGCTAAAACTGGTGAAGGTATTACCGAACTAAAAAGAACATTGATATCCATATTGCAGAGCTCCTATGAGGAAAGGCCTCTCATTAAAGACCTAGTATCTCCAGGAGATATAGTG
>JAGPEW010000160.1 GCA_018056825.1 Candidatus Sordicultor aquaticus | reverse complement strand
AGTGCAGGTTGTTCTGTAGGGAGCGAACCTTATTCTTTGGCTATGGTATTGGAGGAAATGCCTCATCGTAAACCTTATCGTATTTGGGCTACTGACATAGATGAGGATGCGCTAGAGAAAGCTAAAGAGGGAGTATATACAGGAGATTTTCTCCATAATGTTCCTGCTCCTTATCTCGCAAAGTACTTCCAGCCGGTAAGTGGTGGAAAATATGCTGTTGTTCCTCAATTGAAAAAAAGAATAGTGTTTGAAAAGCATGACCTTTTACGAGATGAAGCTAAAGAAACTTTTTCCTTAATAGTATGTCGTAATGTGATTATTTACTTTGAAAATGAAGCTAAGAAAATGGCTTTTGAAAAAATGAGCAATGCTTTACAGGAAGGGGGATATTTGTGGATAGGAAGTACTGAGCGAGTTGCTGACCCTTCTTCTTTGGGATTACACTATGTTTTACCCTTTTTTTATCGGAAAGGTAGGTAGAAAATATGGGAATTTCTTTTGAAAAGTTGAACGAAATACAATTAGATGCTCTCCGGGAAGTAGGTAACATTGGAGCAGGTAATGCTGCTACTGCTTTATCTAATGTGGTGGGAAAAAGAGTGAAAATGGAAGTACCCCTGGTCAAGATTTTACCTCTCAAAGATGTTCCTGAATGGTTGGGAGGTCCAGAAAAGGAAGTTTTAGGGGTTTACTTAACTATGTCTGGAGCGGCAACTGGGCATATTTTATTTGTAATGAGTATTGATGATGCTTTAAAGATCATGCATATTTTGTTGGGAGATCTTACTCCTTCTCGGGAACAAGTGTTGGAAATGGATGAGATAGCCCGGTCGGCAATGGAAGAAATAGGTAATATTCTTTCTTCTTCCTATTTATCAGCTTTAGCTGATTTTACCGGCTTACGATTGAACCACTCGGTCCCTTCTTTAGCTATTGATATGGCTGGTGCTATTGTAGATGTGATATTGATTGAAATATCTAAAAGAGGCGATTATGCTCTGCTTATAGAAACAGAATTTTTAGAAGAGGAAAATAGGATAAAAGGCTACTTTATGCTTATACCAGATACGGGGTCTTTAGAAATAATTCTGCAAGCTATAGGGGTAATTTGAAATGTACAATCGAGTGGTAATTGGAATGGCAGAATATTGGGTAAGCGATAACCCTGAGGATGTTATATGCATTTTAGGGTTAGGTTCTTGTGTAGGTTTGTGTCTTTATGACCCTGGTAAAAAAATTGGTGGTATGGTTCACATCCTTCTTCCTGAAAGCATTCCTGGTCAAACTAACCCTTTTAAATTTGCCGATGCTGCAGTTCCTGCTCTATGGGAAAAAGTGAAGAATAAAGGTGCTTCACCCCATAATATTTTAGCTAAGATTGCCGGAGGAGCAAAAATGTTTTCAGGAACCGATTCGCTTTTTGATATTGGCAAGAGAAATGTTGAAGTGGTTAAAGCAGAGCTTCGAAAATTAAACATCCCTTTACGAGCAGATGATACTGGAGGAAACCGAGGAAGGAGTATTATGTTTTATCTGGAGGATGGAAGGTTAGAAATAAAGACTATCGGGCAAAAACCGGTGGTGGTATGAAAAAGGAAGTTAACCAAACCAAAAATTTGGCTCGTCTTTTCGCCCTTTTATTGTCTTGGGTTTTATTTATAGTATACTTTATTTGGGGTTGGGGGCGTAATTTAAGCCTTTTTACTTTAATCTGGAGAGGTTTTTTGTTGTTTTTAGTAGTTTATGTAGTTACGTTTTACTATTCTCTGTGGATTATTTCCTATGGTGAAAATAAAAAAATGGAAATAAAGAATGAACCTAACTCCCGAAATTGAAAACATAGATAAAATTTGGGACAGATATTCCAAAACTAAAGATCCTGCGGAGCGAGAGAAATTAGCTGAGCATTATCTCTATTTGGTAAGAATAGCTTTAGGAAGATTACTTTATGTTGTCCCTTCTTACATAGATAGAGAGGACTTAGAAAGCTATGGGGTGATAGGTTTACTCCAAGCTTTAGATCGTTATCAACCCCAAAGAGGATTGAGATTTGAGACTTTTGCTCTTTCTCGGATTAGAGGAGCAGTGCTAGATTATTTGCGAAGCTTAGACCCCTTGACTCGCCGGGAGCGCCGAAGTTGGAAGGAAGTTATGGCTGCTTACCAGAAATTAGAAGGGGAGCGAGGTAGAGAGCCGACGTTAGTAGAGATAGCAGAAGAACTGGAAGTCTCTTTAGAAGAGATAACTTGGGCAATAGAACGAGGCAAATCTAGCTTTTTCCTTTCTTTAGAGGAAGAAAAAGAAGAGGAAGGAAGACTTATTGATGGGGTGAGCGAAGAGCGTTTAGCGTTCAACCCCGAAGCTCTTTTAGAAAATGAAGAGATGTTAAATTATTTAGGAAAAGCTATTGAAGAGCTACCAGAGAGAGAAAGGTTAATTATTACTCTTTATTATTTTGAGGGTTTAACTCTTAAAGAAATTGGTGCTATATTAGAAATTAAAGAACCTCGAGTTTCTCAACTTATTTCTCGTGCTCTTTTAAAATTAAAAGCTAAACTTTCTGATTGGAAGTAGAGGGAGGTAGAGTTGGCTAAATCTTTGAAGCTTTTGGAGGAGGATAACCGGATTCAACTTTTTGTCTCTGGTGATGGTTTGCGAGCAGAGTTAGTGGTTAAAAAACCTCTTAGTGAGGAAGAACTTTCTTCTTACGAGGAACTGAAAGATTTTTTGGATAGTCGGGGAATAGTAGTAGGGATTAAAGAAGAAGTATTAGAAAAAGGGAAAAAACTCTTGCAAGAAGAGGGTCGACACCTTATTGCTGAAGGGAAAAGACCTCAGAGGGGAAAAGATGGAGAAGTAAAGATTTGTTTTACTCAAGAATTAGAAAAAAAATGGGAAGAAAATGAAGAAGGCCAAGTTAATTTATTTGATTTTTTGAAAATACCAGAAGTGAAAGAAGGAGATGTACTGGCTGAGCTTATTCCTCCCGGAGAGGGCGTGCCAGGTCAGGATATTTTTGGGAAAGAGATTCCTGCTCTTCCGGGAAGGCCGGCCAAAATAAGAGTGGGGAAAAATGTGGAGTTAATAGAGGAAGGTGCCAAAGCCATTGCTAAAGTAGCCGGAAGGCCGGTTATGGTGGGTAAAACTATATCGGTTCTACCTATTTTCGAATTAGATGGAGATGTTGGTACCTCAACGGGTAATATTTCCTTTGTTGGTTCTGTGGTGGTTCGAGGGACAGTACAAAGTGGTTTTAAGGTAGAAGCGGAGGGAGATATAGAAATTTGGGGTAATGTAGAAGCGGCTACTGTACAA
>JAGPEW010000159.1 GCA_018056825.1 Candidatus Sordicultor aquaticus | reverse complement strand
GAGTAAGAAGAAAGAAAAACACGGAGAAAAGAAGATATTTTAATTGCTGTTTCTTTAGCATCCTCTTTTGAGGAAAGGTAGAAATGTCTTTTATCCAGTACTGTTCCTAACAAATTTATCACTGCTACTTCTCCCTCTCCTCCATCTTTCAAAAAAACACTTAAAATTAAAGGGCCACAAGGATTGAGAGACAAAAGTTCTGATCTTCTTCCCCCAGAAGAATTTTTCCACCCATTCTCTACAATAAGTCCTTCTTCTATCAACTCTCTAACAATTCCAGAAACAGTAGATTTGCTAAGACCAAAAACTTTCCCGATTTGAGAACGAGAAACTTTCCCTTCTTCCCAAATAAAGCGGAAAATCATTTTCTTATGTATATCATTAATTTTAGAGCTGCTGAGGGTAATCATGTTTTATTTTTTGTTTGTTCGACCCAAGAACGAACTTTTTCAAAATTCTAAACCTTCCCCTTCTTTTTGTCAATGCCACCAAATATCAGCCAATACAAAGAGAGAGAAACTATTCCAGATTACTTACTGAGAGGAGCAAGATAATAAAGAGAAAACATTAGTTGTCGAACCGGGGGGAAACATTCCAGAGAAAACTTTCTCTAATCACAAAGGTGACAAGCTACAAAATAATTTGGTTTAACTTCTTTTAAAATTGGTTCTTCCACCTTACAGATATCCATAACCTTTGGACAACGAGTGTGGAAACGACATCCTTCGGGTGGATTAATGGGGCTAGGAACGTCTCCCATTATAATTTCCTTTTGCCTTCTTTGTCTTGGGTCGGGAACTGGAATGGCAGAAAGCAATGCCTGAGTATAAGGATGCTTCGGTTCACTAAAGAGAGATTTCTTTTCGGCCATTTCTACAATTTTACCTAAATACATTACTGCTACTCGATCACTAATATGTTTTACCACACTCAGATCATGAGCAACAAAGAGCAAGGTTAAGCCAAATTCTTGCTGTAATTCCTTCAATAGATTAATGATTTGAGCTTGTATGGAAACATCCAGCGCAGAGACAGATTCATCTGCTACAATAAACTCAGGGTTAGTAGCCAGAGCCCTGGCAATCCCGATTCTCTGGCGTTGTCCACCACTAAATTCATGCGGATAGCGATTGATCTGATCAGTAGATAAACCAACCTTTTCCATTAATTGGATAACTCTCTCTTCCCTCTCCTTAGGTGAACCAATATTATGAACCTCTAAAGGCTCAGCAATTGCCTTACCTATTCTCATTCTGGGATCAAGCGAACCATAGGGGTCCTGGTAAATAATCATCATTCTTCGCCTGAAACTCTTCATCTCCTGTCGATTTAGATGGGTAATTTCTACATTATCAAAAAAAATAGAGCCGGAAGTTGGTTCAATAATTCTTAATAGCATCTTGCCACAGGTAGTCTTGCCACACCCAGATTCACCAACCAAACCTAAAACTTCTTTCCGATTAATAAAGAAACTTATACCATCTACTGCTCTTAAGATTTCTCTTTTCCCAGTGATATCTTTTTCTATAGGAAACCACTTTTTTAAGTTTTTAACCTCAATTAATTTATTCATGATTTATGCTCTTTTTCCACCATATGGCACTTAACCAGGTGATAAGGCTCAACTTCAATAAATTCTGGAATTTCATGAAAACAGCGTTCAAAGGCATGCTCGCATCGAGGATGGAAAGGGCAACCAGGTGGTAGATGAAGGAGATTTGGTACCATGCCCTTAATGCTTTCTAATTTTTCTCTATCTTCATCCATTCTGGGAATGGATCTATTCAGTCCTTTAGTATAAGGGTGCAGCGGATTTTCAAAAATAGTGTAAACATCGGTATATTCCACAACATGTCCGGCATACATTACCGCTACATAATCACACATCTCGGATATTACGCCTAAATCATGGGTGATAATCAAAACAGCAGTATTAAATTTTCTCTTCAAATCATTTATCAGCCATAAAATCTGAGACTGGATAGTAACATCCAGTGCAGTCGTAGGCTCATCAGCAATTAATAATGCTGGATTACAGGATAAAGCCATAGCAATCATTATTCTTTGTCGCATACCACCAGATAACTCGTGAGGATAGTTATTCATTCTTCTCGCTGCGTCCGGTATTCCAACCACCTCCAACATTTGAATAGCTTTTTCCCTGGCTTCTTGTTTAGATAGGTTTTGATGTAATAAGATAGTTTCCGTAATTTCATGTCCAATTGTAAAAACCGGATCCAGAGAGGTCATGGGTTCTTGAAAAATCATTGATATCTTTCTACCACGAATTTTTTGCATTTCCTTTTCACCGAGTGAACACAAGTTTCTCCCCTCAAATATTATCTCTCCACCAACAATCCTACCAGGAGGATTAGGAATTAGACGCATAATTGAGAGAGCCGTTACGCTTTTGCCTGAACCGGACTCACCCACAATACCCAGAGTTTCTCCCTGCTTAACCGAAAATGATACTGCATCTACGGCTTTAATAACTCCTTCATGGGTATAAAAGTAGGTTTTTAAATTATTTACCTTGAGTAATTCTTTCTTTTTATTATCTTTCATATCTCTGCTATATTATTGTTTTAATCTGGGATCTAAAATATCTCTCAGCCCGTCACCCAATAAATTGAGCCCCAAAACAGATAAAAGGATAGCTATCCCTGGAAAGGTGGCTGCCCACCAGGCTCCACTTACAATGAAAGAATAGCTGTCAGCTAACATGGCTCCCCACTCGGGAATAGGGGGTTGAGCTCCTAAACCTAAAAAACCTAGCGCAGCACAATCTAAAATTGCACTAGCCAGCATTAAAGTTCCATAGACAATGACTGGGGCAACACTATTAGGAAGAATGTGTCGAAAAATTATTCGCCAGTGACTTGAACCAATTGCCTTCTGTACTTCAATGTACTCCATTTCTTTGATATATAAAACCGAACTACGAATAATCCTGGCCATCTGAGGAGAATAAACGATACCTATTGCTATCATGGCTTTTTCCAATCCCTGACCAGCTACTGCTACAATAACAATGGCTAACAATAAAGCTGGAAAGGCGAACATAATATCCACTATCCTCATGATAATTGTATCAATCCAACCACCAAAATAACCAGATAAAACCCCAAGGGTGATTCCCAGAAACATAGCTATAGCAACTGCTACAAAGCCGGCCGTTAAACTAACCCTGGCACCATAAATAATTCTGCTTAAGACACATCTCCCCAATCCATCAGAACCAAGAGGCATACCTGGAGCTCCTTTATCACTCCAAAATCCTGGTTTTAATTTATTAGCCAAAAGAGGAGGAGATGGATAAGGGTCATTAGGGGCAATAAAATCAGCA
>JAGPEW010000158.1 GCA_018056825.1 Candidatus Sordicultor aquaticus | reverse complement strand
GTTGTCTGCTGCTCGGGCTATTGCTGTGCTACGGTATCTGATGGAGGAGAAAGGGTTACCTCCGGAGAGATTAATTGCTGTAGGCTATGGTCAATATCGGCCTTTGGTTCCCAATGTGGATGAAGAACATCGCCAAAGGAACCGACGAGTGGAAATAGTCATTTTGCGAAACTGAAAGGAGAGAAATCATGCCTGAAGAAACTGAAAAATCAGAAAAAAAGGGAAGCTCCTCTTTTTCCCGGATAATGTTAATTGCTACCTTTGCTCTTTTGGCTTTTATGGTTTTTATTTACCTCAAGCAAAGTGGAATGTTAGATAATCTATTTGCTTCTTCTCCGCAAGAGACAAAGAGGCCGGCTCCTTCCTTGATTTATGTTTTTGACCAAAATTTTTTAGTTAACTTAAACGATGGAGATACATTACGCTATCTCAAACTAACCCTGGGAGTAGAAGCTCCTAATCAGCAAGTAGTGGACGAAATCAAAAGTAAAATGGTAGAAATACGAGACGCTATTATTACTATCATTAGTGCTCAGACTTCGGAAGGCCTTTCTACTACCGAAGGTAAAGAAAAATTGAAAGCGCTCATTGCTGATAATATTAATAAATTCTTGACTTTAGGAAAGGTAACAGCAGTTTATTTTGTAGATTTTGTGATGCAGTAGGGGTGGAAAATGGGTGATATATTATCTCAAGAAGAAATTGATGCTCTACTTAAAGGTTTGACCTCGGGAAGCCTAGAAGCAGTTAAAGAAGAAAGAAGAGAAGGTGGGCGCCTTAAGGTTTACGATTTTCGACGTCCGGAAAAGTTTTCTAAAGACCAGATACGCACTTTTCATATGATTTTTTCGGCTTTAGCTCGTTTGGCTTCTACTAATTTAGCTGCCTTTTTGCGTAGCCGATGTCAAGTAGAATTAGTTTCCACTGATCAACTTACTTATGATGAATTTGTTCGCTCAGTTCCCAATCCTACTTTTGTATGCATTTTTTCTCTTCTACCTTTAGAAGGGCGATGTGTTTTACAGATGAATCTAGATATGGTTTTTCCTATGTTAGACCGCTTATTGGGAGGCTTAGGCAATGCCGTTTTTAATCCTCGTCCTTTGACCGAGATTGAAAATCGAATAATGACGGAAGTGACAGAAAGAATTATGAGTGCCTTAAAAGAATCCTGGACTAATATCCAACAAGTGGAGCCCCGAATAGAAGCTCTAGAGTCCAATTTGGAATTTGTTCAAGTGGTTTCTGGGAATGACATGGTGATTCTTTTTACTTTTTCAGTGGAAGTAGGAGAGCGAGAAGGAATGATGACCATTTGCATTCCCTACTTAGTAGTAGAGCCTATTACTCAGAAATTAAGTGCTTCTTTGTGGTTTGCTGGCCGGAGGTCTACTGATTCTCAAATTCAAGAAAAAGTGAAAAAAAGAATTAACCAAGTTCGCTTGCCAGTAACGGTGGAATTAGGGAAGGCAAGTATAACCTTGAAAGAACTTTTGAACTTAGAAATAGGGGATGTGGTGGTGTTGGATAAAAGAGTAGGAGAACCTTTGGATGTATTAGTAGGGGAAAAGACAAAGATGAAGGGGATGCCCGGTAGAGTGAACCGAAGGTTAGCGATTAAAATTACAGAAGTGGAGGAGGAAAGATGAATGTTGGATGACAATTTGACTGGGGAAGAAAAGGATGTTATTGGAGAATTAGGAAACATTTCTATGGGAGCGGCAGCTACCGCTTTGTCTGCTATTCTAGGGCAGAGGGTAGAGATTACTGTTCCTCGAGTGGAAGTGATAAATAAGGAAGAAGTAGTAAGTCTTTTTCCTGAAAAACACATTGTAATTAAAGTTCACTATCGGGAAGGACTTGAGGGAGATAATCTTCTTTTAATAAAAGAGGAAGATGCTCGAGTATTGGTAAGTTTGATGATGGGGGGAGTAGAAATAGGAGAAACTTTGGGAGAGATGGAGCTCAGTGCTTTGGGGGAAGCTATGAACCAGATGATGGGCTCAGCAGCCACTTCTATGTCCGAGTTTTTAAAAAGAAAAATCAGTATTTCTCCTCCTCAGATAGTAGGGGAAGAGGTCAGGAGTGCTGAAGAAAAATGGTTAGAAGAGCAAAAAGAAGGCCGTTTAGTAGAAATTTTCTTCCACTTAGTGGTGGGTGAGGTTATAAATAGCGATATGATTCAACTTCTGCCACTTTCTTTTTCTAAAGCTATGGTTTCTTCTTTAACTGCCAAAAAAGAACAGGTTACTCCTCAAGAGGAGGAGAAGGTAACAACTGAAGCTCTTCGGGAAAAAAGAGAAGTCAAAGCTCAGTCAGTGGAGTTTGCTGAGTTTAAAAAGAAAGAGGAAGCTCCCTCTCAAGTTAACATTGAACTTATTATGGATGTTAGCTTACCCTTAGTTGTAGAATTAGGTAGAACTAAACTTTCCATTCAAGAAATTTTAGACTTGGGCATAGGTTCAATAGTAGAGCTGGATAAATTGGCAGGAGAACCAGCTGACCTTTATATTAATGATGTATTGTTTGCTCGGGGAGAAGTAGTGGTTATAGAAGAAAACTTTGGAGTGCGGATCACTGAAATCGTAAGTCCAGGAGAAAGAGTTAGAGCTTTGAAAGAAGCTCGGATATAAGATGAGAAACTTTTATAGATTCTTGTTTTCTTTTCTTTTCCTAGTGATGGGGAAAGGGGAAGTCTGGGCTCAAGAAGAAGAACTGAATCTACCAGAGATCCAGCCTCCTGCTGCTTCTAGTGGTGGAGGAAACATCTTACGCTTTATAGGTGCTTTTCTCCTCGTGGTGGTTATCTTATGGGGATTTTATTACGTGATGAAAAGGCTAACAGGGCAAAATCTTCACCTTTCCTCTTCTCGATATATGAAATTGGTAGATTTTTTGAATATCAAGCCTAATTTTTCTATTTATTTAATAGAAGTAGGAGAGCGAATGGTTATGGTTGCTCAAAGTGGCAATAGTATACAGGAAATTGCCGAGTTTAGTAAAGACGAGTTAGAAGAAAACACACCTCCGGAAAATTTTCCTAATTATCTGGATAGCTGGTTTCGGAGGAAAAAAGAAAAGAAAGATGATTAAAAAATTACTATTTTTAATTTTAGTTTTTATTATGGTTTTTTTTATTTCTCCTTTGGTTTTTTCTCAGGAAATTCCTCTGGTTTTACCTAAAATCACCATAGAGGCAGGAGAAGCAAGCCAACCTCAAGAACTAGTTTTATCTTTACAAATTTTGCTTCTTCTCACTATTTTAAGTTTAGCTCCTGCTATTTTAATTATGGTTACTTCTTTTACTCGCATCGTAGTAGTTTTAGGTTTTGTGCGTAACGCTTTG
>JAGPEW010000157.1 GCA_018056825.1 Candidatus Sordicultor aquaticus | reverse complement strand
AATGGAAAATTCTGATCGGGTAGAGGGAGAGTTTTCTGGTTTAGGTATAGTCATAGCTATTAAGGATGAGAAACTTACTGTTATTTCTCCTATTCAGGGCTCTCCAGCAGATAAAGCGGGAATTAAAGCTGGAGATATCATTGTAGAAATAGATGGGGTGCCAACTCTGGGTATGTCCTCAGATGAGGCGGTGCGAAAGATGAGGGGAAAACGCGGAACTGCGGTGACCTTGACTATCCAAAGAGAGGGAGAAGAAGAAAATATTGTGGTGGAAGTGGTACGGGATATAATCAAGATTCAAAGTGTAGAATATAAAATGCTCTCTGGAGATATTGGGCTTATTACCATTTCTGAGTTTCATGGTCGGACTCAAGAGGAATTAAAAAAAGCTTTGAGCGATTTGCAAACTCAGGGAATGAAAGGTTTAATTTTGGATTTGCGCAATAACCCTGGTGGACTTTTACAAAGCGCAGTTTTAGCTTCGGGGATGTTTGTTCCTCGGGGTTATCCTCTTTTGATAGTAGAAGATAGGGAGGGAAAAAGAGAAAACATAATTAATTTTGTAGACCCTCTGTGGAAAGGACCAGTGGTTTTAGTGGTAAATAAAGGAACAGCGAGCGGTGCAGAAATATTAGCTGGAATTCTGCACGTTCATTTAGGTGCCGAGTTAGTAGGGGAGACTACTTTTGGTAAAGGAGTGATTCAGGAAGTTTTTCCTCTTTCTCACGGGGGAGGAGTAATTTTTACTGTTTCTAAGTATTACCTTTCCGATGGAACAGATTTAAACGGTAAGGGTTTAGAACCAGATGTTTTGGTGAGTGAGGAAGAGGAACAAATTAAAAAAGCGGAGGAAGAACTGCGTAAACTTATAGATGAGAAAGCCTTGGTTTCGTAAACCTACTCTGTGGGTTATTCTGGGTTTATTAGTCTGGAGTTTATTTCTTTTGTGGGGAGAATGGCAAAAAGGAGAAGAGGTAAATAACCATTACTTGACCTTGGCTAAATTCTATCCCCAGAATGAAGAGAAGTTTCTAGCTCTTTTTCTTCTCGAAGAAATAAAAAAAGATGCTCCTCTTCAGGTGGTTAAAACTCCTGAAGAGGGAGGAAATTGGGAAGTTCAAGTTACGCTGGATAGCCAAGAATCGCGAGAGGAATTTTCTCAGAAGATGGTGGATTTATTCCAGTTGCTTTCTTCGTTTGGTTTTGTGATAAAGGAGGAAAAAGAGGGGGAGAAAGATTTTTATTCTATTTTTCGAGGAACAGAACCCTGGTTTTTTCTGAAAACTTTTATTCCTCCCCGAGCTCGAGTAGCGTTGGTTATCGATGATTTGGGCTACAATCTGGGTGTGGATGAGCGGTTTTTGGATTTACCGGTTAAACTAAATGTTTCTATTTTTCCCCATCTCCCCTTGAGTAAAAAAATTGCTTCTTTAGCTCAAGAAAAAGGGAAAGAAGTGCTTATCCACTTTCCTATGGAAGCGGAAGATGCTCGAGAAAACAGCAGAGAGGCATTTTTACTCCGGGTGGGAGATAGTAAAGAGGAAGTTCAAAAAAAAGTGGAAGAGGCTTTGCGACTAATTCCTCAAGCTAAGGGGATAAATAATCACAAAGGCTCTCGAGCTACCTCTGATTATTTACTGATGAGCTGCTTCACCGATAGCTTAAAGGGGAAAGGGTTATATTTTCTGGATAGTTTAACTTCCTCTAATTCAGTGGCTTATCAATTGGCTTCCCAAAAGGGAATTCCCTCTTTCCGCCGGGATATATTTTTAGATGGAGAACCTTCTTTTTCTTATGTTACGGCTCAATTAAAGAAAACTGTGGAGATAGCCAAGAAAAAGGGGCAGGCTATTGCTATTGGTCATCCTAATGAAGCAACTTGCGAAGCTATTTACCAATTTGTGAGTAAATTTTCTGAGCCGGGAGTAGAATTTGTTTTTCTTTCAGAAATGGAGGGAAGAAATTGAACTTTGTAGATGATAATAATTGTTTGTTTTGTGGAAGTCAGAATCCTTATGGTTTTCATTTAGTATTTAGACAAGAAGATGCTTTTACGGTCACGGAAACTTCAGTTCCCTGGTATTATCAAGGATTTAAAGGAGTAGTACATGGAGGGATAGTAGCAGCTCTTTTAGATGAAGTTATGTCTCACAGCTTGAAAAATGCAGGGATAGAAGCAGTGACTGGTACTTTAGAAGCGCGGTACATAAAACCTCTTTTAACTGAAAAGCCCCTCCTTGCTCGCGGTGAGATACTTAAACGAGAAGGAAGGATAATAGAGGCCCAAGGGGAAGTAATCCAAGAAGGAGAAGTAGTGGCTCGAGGAAAAGGAGTTTTTGTGGTACCCCGAGAAAGGAGTGAAAAAAATGGCTGAAGTAAGGACTAGATTTGCTCCTAGTCCTACTGGATTTTTGCATTTAGGAGGAGCAAGGACAGCTCTATTTAATTGGGCTTTGGCTCGAAAAGAAGGTGGAAAGTTTATTTTAAGAATTGAAGATACCGACGTAGCTCGTTCTACCGAAGAAGCAGTAGAGGTGATTTTAGATAGTTTAAGGTGGTTAGGACTGTATTGGGATGAAGGACCTTACTTTCAGAGTAAACGCCTGGAAATCTATCGGCAATATGCTCTCTTGCTTCTAGAAAGAGGTTTAGCTTATGAATGTTTTTGCACTCCTGAGGAGCTAGAAGAGAGAAGACAAAAAACTATGGCTCAAGGTGAGAACTGGCGCTATGACCGGAAATGCTGGAATTTAAAAGAAGAAGAAAAAGAAGAGCTTAAAAAAGAAGGAAGAAAGTCGGTTTTGCGCTTTTATATCCCTCCCGGGGAAACTACTTTCGTAGACATGTTGCGGGGAGAGGTTCATTTCCAGAATGAAGAATTAGACGATTTTGTGATTATGAAATCAGATGGGATGCCTACCTATAATTTTGCTTGTGTGGTGGATGATGCTTTGATGAAGATTTCTCACGTAATCCGGGGTGATGACCATATCTCTAATACTCCTCGGCAAGTTTTGCTTTATCGAGCTTTTGGCTTTCCTCTTCCTCAATTTGCTCATATTCCTATGATTTTAGGCAAGGATAAAACTCGTTTGAGCAAAAGGCATGGTTCTCCTTCAGTTACCTATTATCGGGATCAGGGTTATCTTCCTGAAGCCCTTTTCAATTACTTGGCTCGTTTAAGCTGGGCTAGTGGAGAAGAGGAAAAGGAAATATTCTCTCGAGAAGAGATAGTAGAGAGATTTTCCATAGAAAATGTTACTAAGCATGCTGCGGTTTTTGACCTAGATAAATTAAATTGGATGAATAGCGTCTATATTCGTCAGGCAGATAATAAATATCTGTGTTCTATCTTAGAGGAAATCTTGGTTCGC
>JAGPEW010000156.1 GCA_018056825.1 Candidatus Sordicultor aquaticus | reverse complement strand
GTAGTTAAAAACTCTATCCAATCTAAGGGAGGATGAAAGGAGAGTCGATGAAAAGCAATTAGGGCTCCCTGGGTTTTACCTTTAGCTACCAAAGGCACGGCAAAGAGGGAGAGAAATTTTTCCTTTGCAACAAAAGCAGGAAGCAAAGAAGGTTCTACCTCCTCCATATGGGAAACTAATAGGGGCTTTTTCTCTAGTACCACTTTACCCAAAGCTCCCTCTCCCAAGTAAAACTGGGAAGTAGTAGCTTCGGGAAAGAGAAAACCCAAACCCGCTTTATAGTGTAAAATTGAGGAAGAAGGATCGATTAAGTAAACACCCATGGCATCAATTTTGAGATGGTGGACTGCCTCTTGTAAGCTAAAATCCAGTACCAGGGTTAAATCTAAGCTGGAGGCGATGGCTCGGTCGATGGAGTGCAGACTGCGCATCATGTTGATGTATTGCTGCAGTTGCTTAAAGAGGCGAGCTTGCTCACCGGAGGTAGTCACTTGATGAATAAAGGTCTGGATAAAACCAGATAGTGAAGATAGAAAGTCAGGTTTATCTACCAACCAGATGAGAGCTCCCCAGGGATGGGGAGGTTTTCCCAAATGAAAAGCGATGAGCTCTTTGAGGGCCAACTCTTGAGCTACTTTTGTTAATTGAGGATAGGGAGTTGGCTCGGTAAAATTCACTACCCAAGGAGAGTTATTTTCCTCAAAGTCAGCCAAGAAGCAGTCCTTTTCGGGAGAATTATTAAACCAGGAGGTAAGGAGAGAGGGGAAAGGAGCAGGAAAGGTAGCGAGTATCTCCCACTTTTGGTTATCTTGGCAAGTTAGGAAAAAGGCTGATTTTACCTCAAACTCTTGAACTGAGTAGTCCACCGCTAACTGAGCTAATTTTTCTAAATCCAGAGTTGCCGAGAGTTGCTGGGCATCCTGATAGAGATGACTGAGCATATTTAGTTGGAAAGCAATCTGTTTTTCTGCTATCTTCAGGTCACTAACATCTATTAAAGAAGCTACCGATTGTTTGGTGTGGGGAATAAGATCTAAATTAGCTAAAACCTCTCGAGTTTTACCTGCTTGGTCGAGAAAATGAGTGGTATATTGTTTAGGAACTGCTTCAGGATTAATACGGCGTTTTTGATGGTATTCTACCATCATGGGAAGATCTGAGGTAGCAAAGAATTGGGTAAACTTTTGCTTGCCTTCGATGGCTTCTTTGGGAAGACCACTGAGTTTTTCAAATTCCCGATTGGCTAAAGCAATGGTCATATCTTCTTCAATTAAGATGGTGGCTGATCCAGTATTTTCAAAAATAGTCCGATAGCGCATTTCCGATCGAGAAAGTCTTGCTTCAGCTTTCTTGAGTTCGGTTACATCTCTAATTAAAGCTACCCAGGCTAATATCTCATCATTCTTTTGAATGGGGGAAAGGGAGGCTTCTAAGGAGAGTTGCTTACCATCTGCCCGGGGGAGAGTCAAAGAACGATTCATCCTTGGCCCCTCACTAAGGAACTTTTCTCCCTCTGAGGAAAAAAGATCGGGTAAAAGTGACTTGATGGGTAATCCCTTGACCTCTTTTGCTTTTCTTCCCACCAAGTGAAGAAAAGCGGGGTTAACCAGCTGCACTATCCCCTCTCGGTCAAATACTAACAGAGCATCACTCATATTATTGATGACTTCTTGGGCAGCCAAAGCCGGAGTAATATCTACTAAGTGATAGCGCCAGATAACTGGTGCACCTAAAAAGGCAAAAGAAAGAACGAAAATAAAAGCCAGAGGTGGGATAGGAACTCCTAAAGTTGGTAAAAACTCAATTACCCCTAAGTCAGCTACTATGATAGCTCGAAATAAAAGCCGGGTTCGAAGCTTAGCTATGGGAGACACCTCTTCCCGGCTTTTTTTATAATATTGTAAGGGGCTGGCAAACAAAATATAGAAGAAAAAAATTAAAAAGGGGATACTTGGCCATCCAAAATAGGTAAAATACCCCCAGGGATATAGCTCTGCTCCCAGAATAAAATTATCACTAATAAGAAACCATATGGCAAAAAAGCAAGAGAGAATCCAGCTAATCCGGGCTTTTCGCTGTTGAGAAGGATAAGTTCGAAGAGCGAAAATGGTAAATTGGAAAAGGGCAGTAGGAACAAAAGACAATCCAAAACAAGCAAACTTATCCCATCGGATTGCTGTTTCCTCATTGGGAGAGACATACATAAAAGAATCAGGAAACAACCACAAGAAGGTAAACAGAATAATTAAAAAGAAGAAAATACTTTCTCGGGAGGCCTTCTCTCGAATTAAAACCATTATTCCAATCGAAAGGATTACTAAGCTGGTAAGGAGAACCGCCAGAGCAAAGAGGGTAAAGTTATAATCGGCAATTTGAAATAGAGTATTCTTAAAGATAATATTGAACAAAGTAGTGGCCAAGCTCAGCACTCTCCTCGATAATGGTTAATTAAATTCAACTTTTTACTTTATTCCCTATTTTTTTCTCAGAAACTTTTACAGCCCCTCCTGTTTATTTTCTTAATAACTCTAATAGTCCATCTTTAATTATACACTTTATTGATAATTTTTACTTTCCTCATCAGAATTTCTCCTCTGTAAATGCGGTAATAACTGATCAATGATGAGTAATTAGAAAAATAGAAAAGGCTTACCTCCCTGAATCTCCATACATGAGAGAATTAATTTAACCATTCCCTTTCCAAGCAGAGGAATTTTTTAAAAAGACTTTTATTATTTGATTTTTTATTCTCCTCTTGAGAGGGGTGTAGGGGTGGGTGCCTTTAAGTTTTTGTCATTTTTCAAAAAGAGATTGCTAGGTCATCTAAGAAAATGAAACTAACAATGACTTCCCGGGGGATAATGTCCCTTGTCTGTCAATCCTGAATGTATTTATCACCTCATCCGTCATTCTTGAAGGTATTTATCAGGAATCTATGGTATTTAGATGCTTGATTAAAGATTTCAGGCATGACAGAAGAAGATGGATTCCCGTTTAAAGATTTCGGGAATGACGGAAGAGAGAAGCTGACACCCCTCCCAAGAAAGGAATTGCTCTCCCGTTCACCCGCTCGGCGTATTTTGCCAATCCTCCTGCTCTCCCGCTCAGCGCTTTTCGCTAATATCCCCCCTCGGCGTTTTTCGCCAATTCCCCCGCTCTCCCATTCGATCTTTATCTCATGGTCCGTTCCGCCTCAGAATGGCGAAACTAAATCTCTCTTCCTTCATAAACAATCTCAGTAACTTTTAAATATCTTAGGTCAGTATAACCACTAATTATAAGAATCATTTATAATAAAATGATATAATGATAAAAAGCTGTTTAGGAGGGAAATGTGAAGAAATTCTATTTTCTCTTAACCTTGAGCATGTTAATCATAGGTTTCACTTCTTTATCCTTTACTCAAGAAAG
>JAGPEW010000155.1 GCA_018056825.1 Candidatus Sordicultor aquaticus | reverse complement strand
AATTTTATGAGTGGTAACCAAAGCTCCCAGAGAAAGAGGGTCGGTCTTAATAAAGTTTACCGCCTCTCGATAAACTTCTCGAGGAGCATGTATCTCAATATCAATTCCCTTGAGCACCGCATTATTTAATCCTAACTCCTTAGCCCACAAGGGAAAAAGCTTCATAATTGAAGATTGAGTAGTGGTAACTCCGATAAAATACATAGTGGGTTGAGAAGCACGTTCTGGCAACTTCATTTTACTTACTCCTTTTAGGATTATCTATCAGCACTACCTCTCCATTTTCTTCCACCACCAGTTTGGGAAATCCTTTTTCTTCGATAGTAGCGTAATCATGACCAGCATCAGCGGGGAAAATACAATAAAAAATGAGAGGCTCCTGCCCTACATTTACGGTGCGGTGAGACCAAAAAGGAGGAATATAAGAAGCGGAACCGGGAAACATATCTAAAGCAGCCCACTCTCCACCAGTAGACTCCATGAGCAGTTTTCCTTTTCCTCGCAAACACAAATAAATCTCTGCCGTCCCTAATTGTTCGTGCAGGTGCCCTTTAGTTAGAAAGAATTCCTTTCCTACTTTTCCGGGATAAATAATAGTAGTGCAGTTACCTAAATGTCCAGCTTCTTCTGGGATGTCAACATAGATTACTTCATAAACCAGAGGGTCGCCATTTTTTATCATTTCCTCTGCTTTTTCTCTATCTAGGAACATATTTTTAACGTCACTTACCCGGCGGATAGTCTTTTTCCCCGGGGACAATTCTCCAGTAGAGAAGTCTATGACTACATTAAAAGGCTTCATAATATCACCCTTTCTATTTTTATTTTTTGTTTTTCATTCTGGAACTATAACCACTTTAAGAGATTGTTGTTTCTCCATAAGAGATAAACCTTCTTCTATTCTTTCCAAAGGTAAAACATGGCTTACAAGATAGGAAAGGTCTAATTGCTTTTGCAGTAGTAAATCTAAAGCGCTTCGAAAATGAAAATTATTAGATTTAGTAGTTCCGGTTACCGTCAATTCTTTGTAGTGGATTAAATTACTGGGAAGAGCAACTTCTTTTATCTGAGGAGGTAGGCCACCAAAGAAATTAATTCTCCCATAAACCCCAGCTACTTCTAAAGCTTCTTTTTGAGCATCAGGAGAAGGAGCAGCCACTACTACCACATCTGCCTCCTTTATCTTCTCTTTTACTTTCTCTTTCCCCACCACTATGGTTTTAACTCCTCTTTCTTGGGCTATCTTTAGACGGTCTTCGCTTAAGTCTGCCATCCAGAGCTCTTTTGCTCCCCGCAGCCGAGCTAACTCCAAAAACATCAACCCAATAGGTCCTGCTCCATATATAAGAACTCGGTCTCGGAAATTAACCCGGAGAGGAAGAAAACCATGCACTACACAAGCTAAAGCTTCTACAAAAGCAATAGAGACCAAATCAGTTTCCTCGGGAAGAGGAAAAATATTTCCCTGAAACACTGCTTTTTGAGGAACTACCATAAACTCAGCAAATCCACCATTTTCCGTTATTCCCAGAGCTTTCCCTTCCGGACAATGATGAGTAAGACCCTGAATACAGTAGTAACACTTCCCACATCCGTAATTGGGAGCCACAGCTACTTTCATACCCGGAGTTAAATCTTCTACTCCTTTTCCTACTTCCTCAATTACTCCCACCACTTCATGCCCTAAAATACGCTTTTCTCCTTCCGGTATGTCGGCATGTCCCCGCCGAGCGATACGCAGATCTGTGCCACACAAAGCTACCGCTTTCACTCGTATTAGAACTTCTCCTTCTCCAACTCGGGGACGAGGAACTTCTACCACCTGTACCTTTGGAGGATAGGAAAAAACTGCTGCCTTCAAGATTGATCACATCCTTTTAATTTGTTTCAGCTAAAAAGTTCTTTATGAGAATCGAAAACTTTACCCATCTTTTCCAGAGTATCAAGATAAAAAGGAAAAAGATTATTATAAAAAGAGCTCCATTCCTCTTGGGGAAAATGAGTTTTAACTTTTTGCACTGAATGGATAGACTTCTCCTTAAGGTCGGAAAACAATCCTACTCCAAAACCAGCAAGTAGGGCTGCTCCCCAGATAGCGAACTCTTCTCTATCTAACTCCACATAAGGTATATGTAAGATGCTGGCTTTTATCCTGTTCCAGAAAGATGACTTAGCTCCTCCACCTATCACTCGGACTTCTCGAAAGTTTACCTCCGGTAGAAGCTGTCTAATTATAGAAAGGTAATAAGCATATTCAAAAGCTACTCCTTCCAATATAGCTCGAAACAGATGTTCTCTCCGATGGTCCCAGCTAAAACCAGCAAATACCCCCCGAAAATAGGGTTCACCAGGACAATTTCTACCTCGAAGATGAGGCAGAAAAACCAAAGAGGAAGGGGAGGAAGCAATTTTTTCTACCTCATCATCAATTAACTGAAAAGCGTGGGGTAAATTTGCCCATTCCCGGAAAAATTCATCTTTAGCCCATTCTAAGTCTAATCCTCCCCCATTTATGTAAGCCATAGGATAATAATATCCATCTAACACTGCTCGAGGGAAAAGAATAGTTTTATGTTCCAAATCAGGAACAAACTTATCTACTGAGAGACTAAAGCAGGAAGCAGTGCCAGCCACGTCAAAAGCCGTGCCTTTTTCTACCACTCCAGCACCTAAATTATTAGCTGCCTGGTCTCCACAACCAGCAACCACCGGAGTGCCAACGAGGATTCCCATCTTCTCTGCCCATTCTTTTTTAACTTTCCCTATTACTTGCCAGGGTTTAACTATCAGAGGAAACTTACTTTCTTCCACCCCAAAAATTTCCATCAATTCTCTATCCCAGCAGTTATTTTCCAAATCAGAAAAACAGGAAAAATGAAGATAGGTATAGTCTATAAAAGTTTCCTCACCCCGGAGACCAGAAAGTTTCTGGCTAACCCAGCAAGAAGGAACAGTAAATTTGTCAATTTTTTGATAAACTTCGGGCTGCTCTTTCTTCCACCACAGGATTTTAGGACCATGATTGATGCTGGGTGCCATGCCTGACCGTTTAATAATTAATTCTTCAGCTTTGTCTCTCATCAGCTCGGTATAGGGGGCACACCTTACATCTAACCAAGAATCGTAAGGGGTAGCTGCTTCTCCACTTTCATCTACCCCCATAATCCCTGCCATTTGACCATCAAGAGCAATAGCGAGGATAGAAGAGGGAGAAACTCCACTTTTTTCTACTACCTCTTTTACAGTCTCCACTACTGAGTTCAACATCTCATAGGGGTCTTGAATCACGCTTCCGTCTTTGCCGTATATCAAATTGGATTTTTGCCGGGCAATAGCTATTAACTTTCCTTCTTCATCGAAGAGACCGGTTTTAGTAGCCGTAGTTCCCAAATCACTACCGATGAGATAAGGCAAAC
>JAGPEW010000154.1 GCA_018056825.1 Candidatus Sordicultor aquaticus | reverse complement strand
GGCGTTGATGGCTCTACGTAACTGTTCTTTGGGGTCTTGAGGAAAATCTTCTCCTGTTACTTTTTTATAAAGTTCCTTGTATTTGTTGATTACTTTGTTTAGAGCATTGGCATCCAAATCGGTATCCAGTTTAGCTCCTACTTCTCTTTTTACTTCGTCTAAAATGGCTTCAAATTCATCGTGACTTATTCCCATCACTACGTTACCAAACATTTGAATGAAACGGCGATAACAGTCATAGGCAAAACGGCGGTCGTTGGTGAGCTGAGCTAAGCCTTCTACCACTTGGTCATTAAGACCCAGATTAAGAATGGTGTCCATCATCCCGGGCATAGAAGCCGGAGCACCGGAACGGACCGAAACCAAAAGAGGATTTTTGGGGTCGCCAAATTTCTTGCCCGCTCTTTCTTCTAGAAGCTTTAAGTTCTCTTCTACCTCTTCAGCCAGCCCTTCTGGCCAGGTTTGATTATTCTTATAATAATGATTGCAGGCTTCGGTGGTAATAGTGAATCCTGGAGGCACCGGTAAACCGATACGGGTCATTTCTGCTAAGTTCGCTCCCTTGCCCCCCAGGAGTAGTTTCATTGAAGCATTGCCTTCGCCAAAAAAATAGACGTATTTCTTCTTACTCATCGCGTTTCCTCCCTCTTTCTTTTAATTTGGCTTATAATCATGCTTACCAAATCTTTATTGCTCAAACCGGTTATATTTATTACCTGACAACCCAATCGGTCATAAACTCTCTGCGCAAAATCTAATTCTTTCTTCACCACCTCTTTCTGAGATTTACCCAAAAGAGCATCTAAACCCAGAGCTTTAATTCTTGCTTCTCGCACGCTAGATAGATAGTCAGCGTCCATTGTCAAACCTATCACCGGTTTATTTAAATAATGAGTCATTATCTCTTCAAAGTGAGGAGGAAGAGGTAGGCCGGGGTCCAACATTAAAAAAGCCGCTTTAACTCCTCTTTCTGCCAACATCAGTATCCCTTCTTCTCGGCGGGGATACCATACCCCTAAAAGAATTATATCGGCCTCATCTAAGTTGGAGACACTAAACCCACTACTCTCTTTCCAGGCGTATTCTAAAGCTTCTACTTTAGGAGATAGTTCTTCTTCTGAACGGCGGAAAAGACCGGGAGTTCCTCGAGGCTGACGAGAACTGACTTTTTTTAATACCTCTACCACCGGTCCCAAAAGGTCTATAGCCAATATTCCTCGATTCAATGATTCGGCTCGTAAGGCTTGAGCTAACTCTTCATTTACCACCGTATAAGCTACCACATCTTTTTGGGGCTGCACTATATCTAGAATGCTGTATATTTCTTCCCGGTTACGAATATGGGTAAAACGCATAATATTGACCCGAGGCAGGTCAAATTGCAAAAGAGCAGCCTGCACTACCGATGTCGCAGTCTTACCCGTTCCATCAGAAATCACAAAAATATTGAAATCGTCGCTCGCTTTATAGGCCGAACTCGTCTCTCCCACTTTATTCTCCCTCTATTACTATCTGAGATAAGTCAGCTAAATCCTTCCACAAGTTTACCACTTTTTTCATTAAATTTAAGCGATTTTCTCTCAAATCTTTTTCTTCACACATCACCAAAACCTGGTCAAAAAACTGATTAAGCACCGGTACCAAAGAGTAGAATATCTCAAAAGCAGAGAGGTAATCTCCTCCTGCCACTGCTTGGTTAAAACTCTGCTCTACTTTTTGCAAATTTCGGTATAATTCTATCTCTAAGTCTTCTCGCAACAAGTCTTCTCGCAAATTCTCATTCCCAGAAAACCCTTTACTGATATTGTTAGCCCGGGTAAAGCCCGTAACTATCTCAGATAAAAATGACTTTCTTTCTCTTCTCAACTTCTCGAGAACCTCTGCTTTTTTAAACGCTTCATAAAGGTCATCAACGGGGGTGTTTAAAACCGCATTCACCACTGAATAATTAAAACCAGCGTTCAAAAGACGCAAACGAAGGCGATTAAAGAGGAATTCAACTACTTCAGCTTTTATTTCCCCATCTCCCCTCATTAAGCCTTGCTCAGTTAAAAAGAGAATATTTTTCTCTACCCAGGAAGATAACGGCACATACCACTGGCAATGTAAAATAATATTCACAATTCCCTGTGCCATTCTTCTTAAACCCCAGGGGTCTTGAGAGCCACTCGGCATTTTACCCAAGGAAAAACTGGAAACTATATTATCCATCTTATCCACCAAAGAGAGAATCGTCCCCGCTATGGTAGTGGGATAATTTTCTTCTCCCGGTAGAGGATAATATTGCTCTTCTAAGGCGATGGCTACTTCTTCTTCCTCTCCCTCTAAAAGAGCATACACTTTACCCATATATCCCTGGAGTTCAGGAAGCTCTTTTACCATCTCACAAGTGAGGTCGGCTTTAGATAAACGAGCGGCTTCTTCAGCCCGTTTTATTCTCCCCGAATCAAAACCTAACTCCTCTCCTAAATAGCGGGCTAACTTCTCCAATCGTTCCACTTTTTCTTTCATAGTTCCTAAAGATTCCTGGAAAATAACCCCGGAGAGAGTTTCCACTCTCTCTCTCAAAGGCTTTTTCCTGTCCTCCTCAAAGAAAAACAGCGCATCTTCTAATCGGGCTTTAAGCACTCGCTCGTTTCCCTTTACTATTTTTTCTCCTCCCTCTCGGGGTCGGTTTAAAACTATAAAGAAAAAGGGCAGCAGTTCCCCCTGGTCATCAACACAAGCAAACTATTTCTGATGATGCTTCATAACTGTAGTAAGCACTCGATGAGGAAGCTTAAGATACTGGGAATCAAACCGGCCAGGTAGAGCGTCAGGGTATTCCACCAAAAAATTGACTTCTTGAATTAAACTCTCATCTTTTAGCCAGTGACCCCCTATTAACTGTTCTTCTCTGGTCAGAGCTTCTTCAATTTTCTTTCTTCTCTCTTCCTGAGAAACTATGACTTTTGCTTCCTCCAAAGAGGAAAAATACTGAGAGGTATCTTTCAATTCTACAGGTCCGGGGCTGAGAAAACGATGTCCCTGGGTAAAACGAGAAGCACTCACCCCGGCTATTTCAAAATTTATCTCTTTATCTCCCCACAGGGCACAAATCCAGCGAATAGGACGAACAAAGCGAAAGTTCCCCTCCCCCCAGAGCATAGAACGGGGAAAATCTAAAGAAGAGATAAGTTGAGAAAGCACTGAGGGCAAAATCTCTTCCACCAACTTTCCTTCTTCTTTTTTCACTCCAAAAACATAAACCCCTCTTTCCGTCTCCTTGATCACCAGAGCAGATAAATCGATACCTTGAGAGCGAGCAAAAGCATAAGCAGGTTCCAAGAATTCTCCCGTTTCAGAAATAGCCACTTTCTTAGCCGGACCTTTGATTTCCCGAAAAACAGGGTCTTGTCTTTCGGCCACTCCTTGGAGATAAATAG
>JAGPEW010000153.1 GCA_018056825.1 Candidatus Sordicultor aquaticus | reverse complement strand
GGTATGGACCAAGGATACCAATCGAGCCTTACGCGTAGCCAGAGGTGTCGAAACTGGCAGGATGTGGATAAATAATTATAATAACTTGCCCGCCCATGCACCATTTGGCGGTTACAAAAAATCTGGAATCGGACGTGAGACACACAAGGTTATTCTTGAACATTATACCCAAATGAAAAATATCTTTATCAGCCTTTCTGAAAACAAAGCTGGCCTTTACTAAATACATAATAGCTTATAAAGGCAGTGATTTTAATGATTACTAAAGATACATCTATCGAAGAAATTATCCAAAAATATGATGTTCTTACTTATTTCCTAGAAAATGGGGTTTCTCCCTTCAGCTGTGCCGGTGCTTTTCCTCAAAACTTAGGTAAATTACTTGAAATTAAAAAAGTAAAGGATCCAGATGCTTTTATAGCAGGACTTAATGCATTAATCGACGAAAAAGAGCGGACTTTATAAAGTCCGCTCTTTTTATAGCAATATAAGGGATAATCTTTCCCATTTACTCGATTTAATCAGTTAAGAACCAATTTACACTAAAAAATGAAGCCAACTCAGCCAATCATATCCTACTTTGCAGAGACTATATACCACCTCTTACTCCCCATCTACCACTTGGTTTTTTCCTCGCCCTTTCATGGGAGAGGATTTGAGTGGGGGATATGTTTTCTTGCAAAGGTAATGTATTTCACAAATATATACCACTAAAACTGAATGTTGGGGTCTCTTTTTTTCCTTTCTTTAAAATACTTCTTCTTTTAAACTCCTACAATAAGTTTACAATAGTGTCAAAATTCGTGTAGTAGAAAATAATCTTTATTAATGTTATAATAATTAAAAATCGTTAGCGTTAACGGTGAAGATATGAATTCTAAAGAAAAAAAATCTATCACCATCCAGGATATCGCTAAGCTAACCGGTTTTTCCATTGGAACAGTCGACCGGGCTCTTCACCATCGGAAGGGGATTAAACCTGAAACCCGAAAAAAAATTTTAGAAGTAGCAGAGCAAGCTGGTTATCGAACTAACCAAATAGCTAGTGCCCTGAGTCGGAAAAAGCCTCTGATTTTTGGCGCTGTCTTCCCCCGGGAACTCCACTATTTTTATGATGATATCCGCCGGGGTTTTAAAGACGCTATAGAAAGACTGAAAGACTTCCGGGTTATTCCTCTTTACAAAGACATAGAAATTTTAGGATATGGGGAAGAAGAGGCTCTAAGTTTCCTACTTTCCCAGGAAATATCGGGGGTAGTCTTTGCTCCTGGACACTCCTGCAGGTTCAATCACCTCATCAATAACTTCACCCAGCGTGGCATCCCTGTGGTTGCTGTTTCTACCGATGCTCCGAAAAGTAAAAGATTGACTACCGTTTGTGTTAATCCTCGCAAAAATGGCGAGTTAGCTGGAGAGCTGATGGCTAACTGGATGAAAGGAGAAGTAGCTATTTTGATAGGTTCTCAAGAAATAGATGACCACTATCAAAAGGTAATAGGTTTTAGGGAAGCTTTAGCTCAATTCCAGTCTTCTTCCCAGCTGGTAGCAGTTTTAGAAAACCAAGAAAGTGAAAATAGAGCAGAAGAAAATACTAGAAATCTTTTAAAAAATTACCCGGGGCTTTCTGGCATTTATATTGCTACTGCCAACTCTGTAGGGGTTTGTCGTACTCTGGAGGAAAGTAGCCGAGCACAAGAGATAAAAGTAATTGCTACTGACCTTTTCCCGGAAGTAGTTCATTATCTTAAAAAGGGGGTGATAAATGCCACTATTTTCCAGAACCCTTATCGGCAGGGTTTTGAGGCTACTATGTCTCTCTTTCAGTTTTTAATGGAAGGGATAGTTCCTCCGGCTTATCTTTATTTAGAGCCGGTAATAGTAATGAGAAGTAACTTAGAATTTTATTTCTCAACTCATTAAGGAGGAAAAGATGAAAAAGTTAATTATAATAAGTATGATTTTTATTGTTTCGGTTTTTGGTTTTTCTGTGGGATATGCAGCAGAATTAGCAGTTTGGTCTTCTCCAGATAATGCTGATGCTCTATTTGAATTAGCTCAAAACTTTATGCAGGCACACCCTGAGGTGCAGATTGAAGTCACGCCCCTTTCCTGGGAAGTTCTATACCCCCGCATCTTGCAAGATATCACTGCTGGCGTAGGAGCTTTCGATATAACCACCTGGGATTTAATGACTGCCGGCGCTATTGCTCCAGGGATGCTGGATTTAGAAGCTTTTGCTCAGGAACATCCCAATCTAGTAGATCCAGATTTTGATGATAATGATTTCATACCCACCGCCCATTATGTCTATGGCTACTGGGGAGATAAAAGAATTGGGTACCCTTTCTACGGAGCGGCAATGTTCTTCTTTTATCGCCAGGACCTTTTCCAGGATAAAACCCTGCAAGAGAAATTTCAAGCTCAGTATGGTAGAAAACTTCGACTTCCAGAAACCTGGCAAGAAGTTAAAGAAGTAGCTCAATTCTTCACTAAGAAGCTTAACCCTGATTCTCCTACTGAATATGGAATAGCTCTTATGTTTCCTCGTACTCACACTCTGTTCTATATGTTCCTCAATTTCTTTGGACCTTACCGACGTAGCCCGGAAGGGATCGAAAAGTTCGGGGAAGTAGATCTGGATTGGGGGGATTTATTTACTAATGACCACCAACCAGCTTTCAATTCTGAAGAGGGAGTAAAAGCTATTCAAGATATGATAGACCTCCTACCTTACTCCTCCGATCCTTTAGGCTCAGACTATGGAGAGACGCTGGAAGCTTTCAGTAAAGGAATGGTAGCTATGGTACCACAGTGGACTGCTTGCCTTGCCAGCTGGCAGGAATCCCCTGATCTTCAGCCTTTTAAAGAGAAAGTGGGAATCGGCATAATTCCAGGCAAAGCACCAGTTAGTGGAGGTTGGGGAGTAGGAATTAATGCTTCTTCTAAAAATAAAGAGGCAGCTTTTCAGTTTATCCAGTATGCCACCTCTAAAGAGGGGGACAAACTTCAATGGCTAAAATACCGAGTAGGACCCACTCGTAAATCAGTTATCGAAGACCCCGAAGTAGTTGCTGATGCCCCCTGGTTGAAAGACGTCTACCTTCCTTCTTTAGAGGGAGCTTCTCACCGACCCCGTATACCGGAAGAGCCTCGTCTGGAAGATGTATTGGTAGGAACTATATCAGAGATTCTTTTAGGGCAAGTACCCAATAGTATTGAAACTTTAAATTCAATAGCAGAAGAGTGGAAAAAAGTTTTGAGCAAATAAAAAGTAGGGGGGAGTTCTCCCCCCTACTTTAAGAGGGGAAACTATGATAAACTCTAAAAAGAGAAAATGGACTGGTTTTTTACTGATTCTTCCTCTTTTAGTTCTGTTTCTTGGTTTAACCATCTATCCTCTTATTTATATGATATATATGTCTTTTCACC
>JAGPEW010000152.1 GCA_018056825.1 Candidatus Sordicultor aquaticus | reverse complement strand
GTCAAGATAAAAGAGAGAAGAGTTTATAGCAATAGCCCGAGGCTCTACCGTTCCCCAAACTTCAAAAGAGGCTGGAGGTAAACCACTCGCTCCTCGAAATTGGGCAGTTATCTTCACGTCAATGGTCTCGTCTACATCTGGAGCATAATAATAAACTGTGGCTCTACCCGAGGAATCGGTGGGAGTAGAATATTTATCCAAATCTCCTTCGCTTACTTCCCAGTAAATAGTTCGTCCATATATCGGTTTTCCGTTTTCATCTTTTAAAGTGGCTACCAGCTTTATATTTTCTCCCCCATTGATGGTAAATGATGAAGGAACTACCTCAAGAGTGGAATAACGCGCTTTTCTTTCTACTCGGATCGTAGTCCGGGTAGAAGAAGAAGCCAAATCTACTTCTCCTGGGAAACTCGCCTCCACCGTCACCGTTCCAGATCGAGAAGGAGCATAAAAAGTTACTCTACTTCTGCCCTGGGAGTCGGTAGTAACCCGAGAAGTGCTCAGTCGCCCATCACTTGCCGACCAGCGGATCTCTCTTCCCTGAAGAGGTCTCCCTCTTCCATCTTCTAAGGTAGCAGTCAAAATTACCGAAGCTCCTGGCTCTATAGTTAAATCACTGGGTTCTATGGTCAAAGAAGTGCTTTCTATTCGCGCCAACACTTGGAAATGGGTGCGGTTAGCAGCGAAACGGCTACCAAAAATCCTATCTCCTTGATGAGGAGATTGTATAAAACTCTCAAGGTCTGCACTGCTCACCCTATCAGGGGTGAGAAGAACCACTATTCTCTCTACTCCTGCCGGACCATATACTGTTCCTACAAATTTTTCTTCTTTTCCCGAGCGCACAAACTGGTCACGGACAAGAATGCTTACATCCCCATTAGGTAAGTATTCTATTAGGTTAACATAACCATCCCGATTTGCCCGATAGCGAATAGTAATGGGTTCATTGATATAGTAGTTTGCTCCTTCTCCTTTATCTATAGATAAAGTAATCTGTTGTGAGCGAGGGATAGAAACATATACATCGGGGTGGAGCTGGAAACGGATAGAAACCCGGGGTTGAGCTCCTACCAGCATGGTCCCGCAAAGGAGAAAAACAAGCAAACTTAAGATAAACAGCTTTCCTCTGCTCCAGAGGAAGCGATTTTTATTCATATTCATTTTTCTCTCCTCCTTCTTATTTACTTATTTTTATTATAACATATCACCCTTTTCTCTCTTTTGTTCCTTTTGCTGAGGATAATAACCACTATATAATTTTCAGCTTTTTCTCCGTCCTCACTATGGTTTAACCTACCAGGCTGTTCATGCTCGCAATAAAATAAGGAACAGGAACAATCCGAGATTTACAAAGTAGACATACTTCTAACACTCTGTAAAAGAGATTATCTTCCAAACAGCCTTGACACAGCCTAAAATATAGCCGACACTATCTCTTGGAGGTTATCAAATTACTTTTTGCCCTCTGTTAGATTATAATATATACAAAGAAATAATAATGGAGAGGAATGGAATATGGATGAAAAACGAGCGTTAAAGATAGATTTAGAAGACCTTTGTTTGGCAATGGAGAATAGCTCCTACGACCTTGATTATTACCTGGACTTGGAAACAGGAGAGGTAATATTTATTTCTGATTATATGGATGATGCAAACCTGGAAGAGTTAAAGGACAGAATTGATGAAAATCCGGACCGTTATGAACCGATACCTAAAGCTGAATCTTCTGAGGATTATGACGATATGGTAGATTTTATTTCCACTGTGGAAGATGAGCACCTTGTCGAGTTGCTTGAGGTAGCTATAGACGGTAAAGGTGCCTTCCGCCGATTTAAAGATGTCCTGGCTCGCTATCCCGAGGAAAAGGAGAGATGGTATCGTTTTAAGAACGAGAGAATGAAGGAAAGAGCGATTTCCTGGCTTGAGGCCATAGGTATAAGCCTGCAGGGGGAGTGATTTATATGACATTGACTAATAGCACAATAGAACGATTGGTAGAATGGTGTTATAAAAGTGATGTTATTGCTAACATTAGAGCTCAGGCTCGAGAGGAGTTTTTCGGAGACGACGAAGTAGAAGCGAGTGATTATCTGGCTGATACTGGTAGCTTTAACGGTCGCGAGCGACGGTTTATGGGTTGGTTCACCTTTAGTTTTAAATTGCCTGATGGACGACATCCGGCTGAATTGGCAGCTCAGGCTATACTAAAAGAGCCCAAGCTTTCTCTCACTCTTGATGCCATCCAGAAAGCAAGATATGTTACCGGCGTGGTCACCAAAGTTATGAATGACCGGGGTTTTTATATGGAACTGGAAGATGAAAAGTTTACAGTGAATAACCCGATGTTAAGTCGTATTTTGGAAAAAGGACAGCTTGTCTCTGCCCATATTTTGCCCAACGGGCAAGGCCGATGGTTGGTGGGTCCCGGCTGGTTAACTTGGCCATTTTCTCCAGGGCCACACTTGCGCCCACGGTTAAAAACTCTCTTTCAACCTAATCCCATAGAGGTGGAGAGATTCCTTCAGGGAAAAACAAAAACACCGGAAGAGGTAAAAAATGTCGAACATCCTCAAGATGATACCCTTGAAGCAGCAGTAGCCCGTATGTCTGAGATGGCCAGGAAAGAAGGAAAACCGAATCTCATCATGTCGCCAGAGGAATGGAAAGATATCGTTCTATCCTATATGGCAAATAACGATGCTATCGGTTTTGGTGAAGAAATTCGCAAGTTGGCGGAGAATATTGACTCTATTGAGGAGGCCAATAAGTGGCTCGCTCTAGCTATGAACATCTGGAATACAACACCTCAGCCAGACCGGGGAGGAAAATCAGCTATTGAAATAATGCGCCAGCAACAGGGCAACAGAAAATCTTCCCCACCGGGCAGCTGGTAGCTGGCGGGTAAGATAAACGGTGTGAAGAACAATACGAACACATTTTTATTATTATAGTATCCCGCAAAACTGATTAAAATGTTAAAAACTTTAAACATTGCTATTGACTCCTTTGGGTTGACTTGACTGATATAAATGCTTTATCCAGAAAAGCAAGTAGTGTCCATTTTCGTTTAACTCTTCTATCAACTCTTTGGGAGAAGAACCAAATTTCATAAGGAAGGTGAGGAAGAAGACCTTAAAAGGCAATTATTATCGTTCTTGTTAACCTCAAAAACTATGAAGTGGAGAAAGTAAAGGCTGTGAAGCCAAAAGGTTTGAGATAGAGCTCCAAAGGGGGCTTTCTATCAGCTTTCCCAAAGGCTTAATTTTGCCACTACCACATTGACAGGTTTCTTCACCACATTTATAATTTATTTTTAAGGATGACTATAATCAGGAATCTTATAAAAATGGAGGGGTAAAATAGATGGTCATCTATGAAAAAGGCCTTAGAATCAAAGCAATTTCTTTGTGTTTAATCATCTTCCTTCTTATTTTTTCATTATCCATTCAAGCCAAAGAAACAAGAGAGACACCTCAAT
>JAGPEW010000003.1 GCA_018056825.1 Candidatus Sordicultor aquaticus | reverse complement strand
ATTAGAAACTTCTGGTGAAGTAGGTTTTTGTTTTCTCACTTTTTGGCTTTAGGAAATTTGTGGCTTTTTATCTTTATATTATAGCCCGTTTGCTTTTGTTGTAAAGCTATATAAAATAACGGCTTTATATCTGCTATAATCTGAAAGCGTATACCAAAAGAGGAAATAAAGAGACAGTCAGAAAAGTGAAGAAATTACTAACCAAAACTAATTCAGAATCTGGCATGGCCGATATCTTTGTTATATTAGCGGTTGGTTTTTTGCTTATCATTTCTTCCTGGTTTCTCAGTAACGTGGTTCTTCATTATCAAGTAGTAGATGCACATATTGATAAATTTGAAGAAGAATATCAGATAGAAGGAGTACTAGTAGAAGCTATCCAATTGCTCAAAGATAAAGGTAATGCTTTTCAAGGGGATGCTATTCCCTCTTCTTATAATCCTATTTATATCTTTTCGGTGGGAGAAGTTAATTTAACTATTAATAAAATTGAAGACCGGGGAAAGAATATATCACCTTTAGCTGAGGTTGCTTTTAGATGGGAAGAAGATGGGTTGAAAATTGACCGAGTAGAAACGAAGTATAATCTTTCTTATTCTAAGTAATTTATTTATGGAGGTATGGGATTGAAAAATACAAGTCAGAAGGAAGAGAAAGCTAGAGAAAAAAATATTGCTCTTCTTGGCTTTATGGGTAGTGGGAAAACGACTATTGGGCGTCAGTTAGCTAGAGAAATAGGATGGCATTTTGTAGACAGCGATGATTTAATCGAGAAAAAAGTTTCTTTGCCTATAGCTCTGATTTTTGAAAAGGGGGGGGAAACCTATTTTCGTTCTTTAGAAAAAAAAGTATTACAAGAAGTGGCTTTAGAAAAAAATATAGTTCTATCTACAGGGGGAGGACTTCCTGCTCAAGAAGACAATTGGCAAGTGTTGAGAGACCATTTTGTAACCATTTTTTTGCGTGTTAATCTTTCCATTCTTTACCAGAGGATAAAAGGAGATTCTCGCCGTCCACTTTTATCTCAATATTCTACTCTTCAAGAGTTAGAAAAGCTTTATCAAAAAAGGCTTACCTACTATGAGCGAGCAGATGTTATAATGGATGGAAACAAAAATGAGAAGGAGATAATAGAGGAAATATTGCATCATGAGAAAATTAGTAGTTTATGGAGAAAACCATAAACAGTATCCAGTTTTTTTGGATCCCAACTTACTAGAAAGAGATGATTGGCTAAAAGAAGTGCAGTTTCCTTCTTCTCGGGGGGTTATAATAACTAACTCTCGGGTAGGACCTCTTTATGAAGAGGAGGTATCCTCTTTTTTCTCCCGGCAAGGATTTAACATTCAGGCGGTTACCATGCCTGATGGGGAAGAATATAAAAATCTTTCCTTGGTAGAGTTTATCTATGACCAGCTTCTGAGTCTGGATTTAGACCGGAAGAGTTTTCTCTTGGCTTTAGGAGGAGGAGTGATTACTGATATTACTGGTTTTGTAGCTTCTACCTTTTTACGAGGGATAACCTATTTTTCCATTCCTACCACTCTTTTAGCGCAAGTAGATAGTTCTATAGGAGGAAAAACCGGGGTAAATCTGCCTCAGGGGAAGAATCTGGTGGGGACTTTTTACCCTCCTCACGGGGTATTTATTGACCTTTCTTTCCTTCACACCCTCCCTCCTCGAGAATATGAAGAGGGTCTTGCAGAGGTAGCCAAAACCTTCTTTTTAGCAGGAGGTGAAGTTCTTTCTCTTTTAGAGAAAAAAGAGCAAATTCTTTCTCGGGAAGAAAAAATCTTAGAAGAAATAATTTTTCAATCTCTTTCCTTCAAAAAAAAGATAGTAGAAGAGGATGAAAAAGAAAAAGGTTTACGGAGTATTTTAAATTATGGACATACCATAGGTCATGCTTTAGAAAGAGTAGAAGGTTATGGGAAACTCAGACATGGGGAAGCGGTGGCTTTGGGAATGATGGGAGAAGCTATTTTAGGGCATAAATTAGGCATTACTTCTTCAAAAGTAGTAGAAAAACAAAGAGAGATTTTAACTAACTTTCATTTGCCTACCCAATTACAGTTTAAAATAGATAGAGAAGAATTTTTTGTTGCTCTTCGCCAAGATAAAAAGAAAGAAAAGGGGAAAGCGAGATTAGTTTTTTTGAAAGATTTTGGTCAGCCTATTTGGGGAGTAGAGGTAGAAGAGGAAAAAATTGGAGAAGTACTTTCTTATTTGGAGAGGTGAAAATAGATTGAACATCCTTCTTATTTGTGGTCCCAACTTAAATCTTTTGGGAGAAAGAGAAAAAGAAATTTATGGAGAAAAAAGTTTTGGGGAAATAAATGTTCTTTTAGAAAAAGAAGCTCAGAAAATGGGAGTGAATCTGGAAATTTTTCAATCTAACCATGAGGGAGATATTATTGATAAAATTCAGGACAGCAGAGAAAATGTTGATGGTATAATTATAAATCCAGGAGCTTATACTCATTATAGTTTGGCTATTCGCGATGCTCTAAAAGTAGTTAAAGCTCCTATAATAGAGGTGCATTTATCTAATATCTATAGTCGAGAGGAGTTTCGTCATCATTCGGTGATTGCCCCGGTGTGCTGGGGGCAAATAGCTGGTTTAGGATATTGGGGATATATTTTGGCCTTGCAAGCCCTTTTGAGGAAGAAAAATGAATTATGAAGAGAGAATAACCAAATTCAAAAAAAGTTTAGAGCATCCTTTCCTAGTTACTGAGATAGGGGATCTTTTTTATCTTTTAGGTTTTCAAGGCTCAACGGGTTTTCTTTTAGTTTTTCCTGATGACACACCAATTTTTTTCTGTGATGGACGCTATACTACTCAAGCTCAAGAAGAAATTAAAGTAAAGGTGGGAATCCACGAATTTAAAAATGAAGTTACTAGAATCATAAAAGAAGTAATATCAAGCAATGGTTATCAAAAACTCTTGATAGAAGATAGTTTAAGAGTAGGGTTTTATGAGCGTCTTAAAGACCAGGGTTTAGAAGTTATTCCTATTTCTTCTCCTTCTCGTCAAATGAGGATGATTAAAGAAGAAGAGGAAATCGAGGAAATAAAAAAGGCGGTAGAGATTTCAGAACAAGCCTTAAAAAAAATAATACCTCTTTTTCGAGAGGGCGTAAAGGAAAAAGATGCAGCTTTAGAGTTAGATTATCAAATGCGTCTTTTGGGAGGAGATGAGATAGCCTTTCCTACCATTATAGCTGGAGGAAAGAGAAGCGCTCTTCCTCATGCTCGCCCTTCTTCTTACTCTTTTAAGGATAATGATTGGGCAATTGTGGACTGGGGAGCACGAGTTGGTGGTTATTGCGCTGACCTTACCCGGGTAGTAACTATAGGAAAAGTTGATTCTCATTTCCATCAACTTCTTCAAATGGTAGAGGAAGCACAACGTTTGGCCGAAACTATTATAAAGGAAGGAATAAGAGCAGAAGAAGTTGACAAAGTTGTGAGAAATTTCTTTAAAGAAAAAAAAGTTGAGGAACATTTTACTCATAGCTTAGGGCACGGGGTAGGGATAGAGATTCATGAAGACCCTCGCCTAGGCCCTAAAAGTGAAACTATTCTAAAGAAAGGTATGGTAGTGACAGTGGAGCCAGGGATTTATTTTCCTAACTGGGGAGGGATTCGCTTGGAAAATTTAATAGTAGTGCAAGAAGAAGGAAATGAAATCCTAGATTCTCTTCCCCTAGTGTTTGGAGAGGAGGACTAAATATGCCTGATTACATTTCTAGTAATGATTTGCGAGTGGGAACTTGTATAGAAGTAGATGGTAATCTTTATGTGGTTACTTCTTTTCAGCATATTAAACCAGGTAAGGGAGGAGCCATAATTAAAACTAAGCTCAGAGATATTAACACTGGTTTTATAGTAGAAAAAACCTTTAGAGCTGGTGAGAAAGTAACCAGAGCAATATTGGAAGTCAAAGAAGCCCAGTATATGTATGAAGATGCATCTGGATATCATTTCCTGAACTTAGAAAACTATGAAGAAATTGTTTTGCCCGAGGGAATAGTGGGAGAAAATCGAGACTTTTTGGTAGAGAACTTGGAAGTAAAAATACTATCTTACGAGGGAAAGCATATAGGTATTGAATTACCTCCCTTTATAGAATTAAAAGTAGTGGAAACTACTCCGGGAATCAGAGGAGACACTGCTTCTGGTGGTTCAAAGCCTGCTACTCTGGAAACTGGCGTAGTAATTCAAGTTCCTCTTTTTGTTAATGAGGGAGATAAGGTACGAGTAGATACTCGTACTCGAGAATATTTAGAAAGAGCATAATAATTTGAGGTGATTAGCACTGAAAAGCGCAGAACTTGCTTTGCCTGAGGGACAAATATTTTATCCTTCGAAAACTTTACAAGCTTTAGTAGAACAGGTGGTTCAAGGTTTTCCCGGTGTAGAGTCCTGGGAAAAAAACCGGGAAGAGAGCTTACGTATGGAAGCAAAGAAAGGGGTTATCTCTCTTCAATTATTTCTCATTTTAAACCTTAAAAAAAGAGTGCCAGAAACTGCTTGGGAACTTCAAAAAGAATTAAAAGAGAGACTGGAGAAAAAAACTGGTTTACGAGTAGACCGGATTGATATCTATGTTCAAGGATTTGCCATTCCTCAAAAAAATAGTACCACTTTAGTTGCGGAGTAAAATGTTGCGAAGAAAAGCACGGGCAGCTGCTTTACAAGTCTTATTTCAGATGGATGTGAGAAACAAGAAACTAGAGGAAATCCTTCCTTATTTTGAAATTCCTAAGGGGTGGGATGAAGACACCCTTTCCTTTTTTTTTCATTTGGTAAAAGGGGTAGAGGATAACAAAGAAGAGCTTGATAAAGTACTTTCTAAAGCTTCACAAGAGTGGCCTCTTTACCGAATGGCTAATGTAGACCGCAATATCTTGCGCTTAGCAGTATTTGAGATACTTTTTCTTCCTCAAGTACCAATAAGTGTGGCTATTAATGAAGCAGTAGAATTGGGCAAGAAGTATGGGACAGAAGACTCAGGAAAGTTCATTAATGGAGTATTAGGACAATTAGTCAAAAATTTAGAGGAAAAGGAGAATTATCTTCCTAAAAGAGAGGAACTATGAAAATAGAAAGTTTTCTACAAGAAAATGCCAATTTAGTAGATGAATATTTAGAACGCCACTTTCTCTCCCTAAGCGAGGATTCTTCTTTAATACCTCCCATTCTTTATGGAGTAAAGGGAGGAAAGAAAATTCGTGCCTCTCTTATTCTAGCGACAGGTTTGGGTTATGGAATAAAAAAAGAGCATTTGTTACCTATAGCTAGTGCTATAGAGATGATACATGCTTTTTCTTTGGTCCATGATGACCTTCCCTGTATGGATAATGATGATTACCGCCGAGGTAAGCCCAGTATGCATCGCGCTTTTGGGGAAGCAATGGCAGTTTTAGTGGGAGACGCTCTCTTAATAGAAGGGTTGCGGCTTATAGTGGGGAATGAGGAATTAATCAAGTTTTTGGGTGAGAAAAAAGTATTGGATATAATAAATGTTATCTTAGAAGCTCTAGGTATAGAGGGAATGGTGGGAGGCCAAGTATTAGATCTAGAAGGAGAGGGAAGAGGGGTAAGCGAGGAAGAAGTTTGGAAAATATACCACCTAAAAACTGGTTCTTTTTTAACTGCTTCTATTTTATGTGGAGCAATAGCTGGCTCTGCCACTTCTCAGGAAAAAGAGGTTTTAGAAGAATTCGGAATGCTTCTAGGAGAATGTTTCCAGATTAAGGATGATATATTAGATGTGACTCAGGAAAAAGAGGTTTTGGGTAAGACGCCGGGTAAAGATAAAATACAAGACAAAGCTACTCTGGTGAAAATTAAAGGAGTAAAAGATAGCGAAGAAATAATGAAAAATAAATGGGAAAAGGCAGTGCAGCTTCTTTCTTCTCTTTCTCGACCTTTTCCCTTACTTTTAGAGATAGCCAGGTTTGTAATAGAGAGAAAATATTAGAAGAATGAACAAAGAAAAAATTCGCTTGGATGAGCTCTTGGTGAAAAATGGCCTATGCGATAGCCGAGAAAAAGCTCAGAGAATAATTGTCAGCGGCAAGGTAAGAGTAGAGGGGTTAAATCAGTTACTTAAGCCTTCTACTTTAGTAGAAAAGAGTGTTTCTATTCAAATTGAAAAACCTCCTCGATTTGTCAGCCGGGGAGGAGAAAAATTGGAAAAGGCGATAAATGAATTTGACATAAATCCTCAAGGTTTAGTGTTTGCCGATATCGGTGCCTCGACTGGTGGATTTACCGATTGCCTCATCCAAAGAGGAGCAACAAAAGTCTATGCTATTGATGTGGGATATGGTCAATTACACGAAAAACTCCGTCATCACCCTCAAGTGGTGGTTAAAGAGAAAATAAATGCTCGCTATCTGAACTCGGACATTTTAGGAACAAAAGTAGACGGGGTTACTATAGATGTCTCTTTCATTTCTCTCCGTCTCATTTTCCCTCCCGCTGCATCTATCCTTAAAGAGGATGGTCTATTAATCGCCTTGATTAAACCTCAATTTGAGGCTGGACGACAGGAGGTTAGAAAAGGGCTGGTAAAAGATAAAAAAGTACATGAACGAGTTTTAGAGGAAACTTTAACTCAAGCTCAAAAAGCTGGTTTTTCCTTTCAAGGCCTAACTTTTTCTCCTATTTGGGGGGCAAAAGGAAACATAGAATTTTTAGGATATTGGAGAAAAAGAAGTTCAGATTTAACAAATAAAGACTTAAGAAGTATAATAAGCCAAGTGGTGGAAGAAGCTCATCAGAGCAAGGGAACATAGAATATGAGTTTTGGTCCTGAGATGTGGAGGATAGTATTAACCTTCTCGGTGGCTGTGGTATTTACTATATTTATTTCCCGAGTGTGGAGAAGGCACCGAAGAAAGAGAACTCTTTCCCGAGCTCAGGTGATAGAAAAAGAAGCTATTCATCTTTTAGAGAGAAGCGGTTTTAGATTAGTGGAGGAGCAACCGGAAAGAGAGTTTTGTATTAAAGTAAATGGTAAAAAGACACCTTGTAAAGTACGAGCAGATTATCTGGTACGGAGAGGAAAAGATTTATACGTGGCCGAAGTAAAAACGGGTGAATATTTGCGTTTTGACCACCCTCGAGTGAGGAGGCAGCTATTGGAGTATTACTTGGTTTATCGCCCTAAAGCTGTTATATTGGTGAATGGAGAGAACGATGAGCTATACCAAGTAACTTTTCCCATAGATAACCGTTTTTCCTGGCGATGGATAGGGTTTTCATTAAGTATATTAGGGTTTGTTTCAGGTTTAGTAATCGGACGATGGATAAAATAGTCTTAAACACAGCACATATTTTTATTAAAAAGAAGAATCAGAAAGTAAGAGATAAGGCTCGAGAACTGGGTGATTTTCTCCAGTCTCGAGGAGTAAAAACTTTTATTGTGGAAGGCGAAACTAAAGTAGAAGAAAAACCAGAAGTGGTATTCGTTTTAGGAGGAGATGGTACTTTTCTTTCTGCGAGCTGGCTTTATTCTCCTTTAGGAGTCCCTCTTTTAGGTATTGATATGGGAGGGCTAGGGTTTTTAGCTGAAGCCAGTGTGGAAAATATGTTTCAGGCAGCAGAAGAGGTAATTAAGGGAAGATTTGAAGTGGAGAAACGAATGATGGCTCAATGTTGTATTACTCACCAAGATGGAAAATCTGATGCTGACTTTGCTCTTAATGATGTAGTAGTCTATCGGGGACCTTTTGCTCAGATGATTCGTCTTTCCACTTACATTGATGGAGAGTTTCTGGCTTCTTTTCCTGCTGATGGATTAATTGTAGCTACTCCTACTGGTTCTAGTGCTTACTCTCTTTCTGCTGGTGGACCGGTGCTTTTTCCCGGTCTTGAACTTTTATTGATAACTCCTATCTGTGCTCATACTTTGTATGCTCGCTCTATAGTAGTGGCTCCCTCTTCCACTATTGAAATAGTTTTAGAATCAGAAAAAGAGGGAACTATGGTAACTTTAGATGGACAACGAGGCTATTTTATTAAAAAAGAGGAACGTATTACTGTAGCTCGTTCTACTTTTTCAGCTCATTTAGTTCGTGTTGACCCCCAAAGACCATTTTATTCTTTATTACGTAGCAAGTTATCCTGGGGAATGGATATCCGAAAGAAAGTAGAAGAATGCTAAAAACTTTAACAATTAAAAACTTTGTTATCGTTGATTATCAAGAAATAAATTTTGCACCGGGTTTCAATGTAGTTACTGGAGAAACTGGAGCGGGTAAATCTCTTTTGATTAATGCTTTTTCTTTCCTTTTAGGAGCTCATCCTCGAGAAGAATGGATAAGGAGAGGAAGTGATTTTGCCCGAGTGGAAGGGTGGTTTGATATTTCTTTCTCTTCCTCTCTGCAGGAAAAATTAAAAGAAAAAGGATGGGGTGAAGAAATAAAAGAAGGGATGATTCTCTCCCGGGAAGTAGATAAAAAGGGGAAGAGTAAAGCTCATATTAACGGTAGGAGTGTCGCTTTAGCTACCTTAAGGGAAGTGGCTTCTCATCTTGTAGATATATATGGACAGGGAAAAAATGACCGATTTTTTACCCCCGGTAATAAGTTAGCCATTTTAGATTATTTTTTAGATGAAGAGGGAAAAATTTATCGAGAGCGCTATCTCCGTCTTAAAGAAGAAAGAGACAAAATAAAAAATAAAATCCAGGAATTAAAAAGGGGACAAGAAGCAGAAATAGAAGAAATAAGGGAAATGTTGGAAGAAATGGGAGAAATAGGCCTGACCCCTGAAAGAATTGAGGAAATAGAAGAAGAATTTCAGAGGTCTGCACTTTCTGAAAGATACCGAGAAGCGATAGGAGAGATTGTATCTCTCCTATCAGGAAGCGAAGAAAAAGAAGGATTTTTATCTTCGTTAAGAAAAATAAGAAGAAGTTGGGAAGGGAAAGATGAATTAGCCCTTTTTCCTCCTTCTATAGGGGAAACCTTTAAAAATGTGGAATTAGAGCTTCAAGAAGTGCTCTATCAAGTAGAAAAAATAAAAAACTCTTTTGATTTTTCTCCTCAGAAAGTAGAAGAATTGGAAAGAGAAGTATCAGAAATCGAAAGGTGGAAGAGAAAATATCATTGTCTAACTACCAGAGATTTAATCCGGTTTATTGAGGAAAAGAAGGGAAGACTATCTCAACTTGAAGAGGAAATAGAGAAGCTGAAGAGGTGGAGTGAAGAATTGGAGACCAAAGAAAAAAACTTAAAGGAAGTAAGGGAAGAGCTTTTCTATTACCGGGATAAAGCAGCTAAAATACTAAAAGAAAAATTAGAAAAAGAATTAAAAGAACTTTCCTTTCCTAAAGTAGCTTTAGAGATAGAACTAGAAAAAAAAGAGGAGGACCAAGTTTCCTTTTTCATTTCCTTAAATCCAGGAGAGCCTCTTTTTCCGGTGGAACGTGTAGCTTCTGGTGGAGAGTTATCTCGAATAATTTTAGCTATAAAATCTCTCACCAGAGAGGTGAGGGAAATTCCCATTTTAGTTTTTGATGAAATTGACCAAGGGGTGGGGGGTCAAACTGCTTTTAGAGTAGGAAATAAGCTGAGAAAAATTGCTACTGCTCATCAAGTTATCTCCATTACCCATTTACCTCAAATCGCCTGTTTTGCTCACCATCATCTTAAAGTAGAAAAACGGGGAGATGAAAAAAGTACTTGGGTGGAAGTTTTCTCTCTTTCAGGAGAAGAAAGAGTTCAAGAATTAGCCCGAATGATGGGAGATGAGGGTAGGGATAGCTCAGCCCTTCACTATGCTAAAAATTTGATGAAAAGAGCACAAAATGCAAATACTTAAAAATAGCAATTTTTTATCTCAAGAAATAGAGAACAAAGAAATATTCGTTTTAGCTGGTCCTAACGGAGTAGGGAAAACAGAGATAGCTTTGAACCTAACTTCTTTTTTTAACTCTCTGAGCATAGATAGTTATCTTTTAGATTTGGATTTTACTAAAGCTGATTTTACTGCTCGTAGCGATCGTTTTTGGAGTGAGCTTTCAATATTACCTCGAGGAAAAGGTAAATATTCTGATACTCCTGTCTGGGATGAGGAAACCTCTAAAATTCTCTCCCTAATAGATAAAAATCATCGTCTCATTGTAGACTTAGGAGGAGACTTAAAAGGTATGAAATCCTGGCGGAGTTTACAATCTTTCTGGAGAAATAAAAAGGTCCACTTAACTTTAGTTACTAATTTTTGTCGTCCTTTCTCGGAAGAGGAAGCTTACTTAGAGTTTATAGAGAGAGCTAAAACTTTTTTAAATTTTGATTTTCATTCTGTTATTTCTAACACTCATCTTATTGAATATACTGATGAAGAAATTCTGAAAATGGGATGGCAAAAAGCCGGAGATTTTTCTCACCGGGAAAACTTGCCCATTTTCTTTGTAAGTATCTGGAAAGACTTAACAGATAGTCTTTCCTGGAATATTTTTGATAGTGCAGTGGTTAGCATTCGAAGATTTTTGCATCTACCATGGACGGGTAAGGAGTAGATAAAATGGCTAAAGCAAAAGTTATTATCAATCAAGAGTTTTGTAAAGGTTGTGGTCTGTGTGTTAATATCTGTCCTAAAAAAATATTAACCATTGAAGATGACTTTAATTCTAAAGGTTACTATCCGGCTACAATTTTTGATGAAGAAAAGTGCACAGCTTGTGGCTTTTGCGCTCAAGTTTGTCCGGATGTAGCTATATCTGTTTACAGGGAGTAGAAAATGGAAAGAATATTAATGAAGGGTAATGAAGCGTTAGCGGAGGCAGCTATTCAAGCAGGTTGTAGATTTTACTTTGGTTATCCCATCACTCCTCAAACTGAGATTAGTGAGTATTTATCTCGGCGCCTTCCGGAGGTGGGAGGAGTTTTTCTTCAAGCGGAAAGTGAAATAGCAGCCATAAATATGGTTTATGGAGCCTCATCTACTGGGGCACGAGTGATGACTTCTTCTTCTGGACCGGGAATCAGTTTAAAACAAGAAGGGATTTCTTATTTAGCTTCTGCTGAGCTACCTTGTGTAGTGGTGAATATGAGCCGAGGAGGACCAGGTTTAGGTAATATTCAGCCTGCTCAAAGTGATTATTTCCAAGCCACTAGAGGTGGAGGTCATGGAGATTATCGTACTTTAGTTCTTGCTCCTTCTTCAGTGCAAGAACTGGTAAGCCTAACTCATCGAGCTTTTTACTTAGCTGACAAATACCGTAACCCGGTGAAAATTTTAGGAGATGGTATGTTGGGGCAAATGATGGAACCAGTAACCTGGGAAGGGGTTGAATTACCCTCTCTTCCTCCTAAAAGTTGGGCTATAAGAGGAAAGGGTGATGGAGAGCGCAAATTTATCCTGTGTATGGAATTGGACCCTCGGGAGTTAGAGAATTTTAATCGTAAGTTAGAAAAAAAATACCAGCAAATGGCAGAAGAAGATACTGATTGGGAAATATTTGGAGAAGAAGACAATCCTGACTTACTCCTCGTAGGTTTTGGGACAGTGGCTCGTATCTTAAAAAGTGTAGTGAGAGAAGGGGAAAAAGAAGGATGGCGTCTTTCTCTTCTTCGTCCTGTTACTCTTTTTCCTTTCCCCTATAAGCCGGTACAGGAAATGGCAGAAAAAGCGGGAAGAGTTCTAGTGGTAGAGATGAACTTAGGCCAGATGGTAGAAGATGTAAGATTAGGAGTAGAAGGAAGAGCTCCAGTACACTTTTATGGTAGAGTAGGGGGTATGATACCTACGGTGGACGAAGTTTTGCAAAAGATTGCTGATATTTTGAGAGGAGAAGCTCAAAAATGAGAACGATTTTTGAGAGACCTAAAACTCTGATTGATAAACCTTTTACTTATTGTCCAGGGTGTCACCATGGTTTAGCACAGAGACTTATAGCTGAAGTTATAGATGAACTGGGTATTGCTGAAAAAACCATAGGAGTAGGACCAGTCGGTTGTTCAGTTTATATCTATGAATTTTTTGATCTTGATTTTGTTATGGGCGCTCATGGTCGGGCTCCAGCAGTAGCTACGGGAGTAAAGAGGTCTCTCCCAGATCAAGTGGTTTTTTCCTATCAGGGAGATGGAGATATAGCTGCCATTGGCACTGCAGAGATAGTACATTGTGCTAATCGAGGAGAACTTATTACTTCTTTTTTTGTTAACAATGCCGTTTTTGGTATGACAGGAGGACAAATGGCTCCCACTACCTTACCGGGGCAAAAAACTACTACTTCTCCTTTAGGGAGAAATACAGAGGTACAAGGATTCCCTTTCAAATTGGGGGAAATGTTAGCTCAAGCTGACGGGAGTGCTTACATCGCTCGAGTAGCTTTAACTAATCCTCGGTTAATTAGTCAGGCTAAGCGGTGCATCAAAAAGGCTTTTCTCACTCAAATAGAAAAGAAAGGCTTTGCATTGGTAGAAATTCTTTCCCCCTGCCCTACTAATTGGGGTATGACTCCTCAGGAAGCAGTGCGATGGGTAGAAGAAAAAATGATTCCCTATTTTCCCCTAGGAGAAATAAAGGTAAAGGAGAGTGGCTCTCATGCATCATGAAATTTTGATTGGAGGATTTGGAGGGCAGGGAATCCTCTTTTTGGGACGAGTATTGGCTACTGCGGGAATGATGGAAGGCTATGAAGTAAGCTGGTTTCCCTCCTATGGTCCAGAAATGCGAGGAGGAACAGCCAGTTGTACAGTAATAATTTCTGAAGAGGAAATAGGAGCCACAGTTACTGACCATCCTGACATTTGTATAGTAATGAATGAGCCCTCTTTTCATCGTTTTTCTCCCTTGGTTAAGAAGGGAGGGCTTTTAGTTATTAATTCTTCTCTGATTCGAGCAAGTTGTTCCCGTCCGGATATTGAGGTTTTAGAAGTTCCGGCCAATGAATTAGCAGGGAAAGAAGTGGGAGTTGCTGAAACTACTAATATGGTAATATTAGGAGCTTTATTGGCTCGGCGACCAGTAGTGAGTTTTCCTACAGTAGAGAAAGCTTTAGAAAAAATTCTGGCCAGGAAAAAAGCTAACCTTCTATCGGTTAACTTTAAAGCTTTACAGGTAGGAAAGAGTTTTGAAGAAAAAGGAGGGGTAGTAAATGTTGGTAAGAGATCGGATGAATAAGGAAGTAGTGACCATTTCTCCTTCTACCACTATCCTAGAAGCGCAGAAAATTATGAAGGATAAAAATATTCGCCGTTTGCCAGTGGTAGAAAAGGGAAATTTGGTGGGTATTGTTACTTATAATGATCTTTTGGAAGCTTCTCCTTCCAAAGCTACCACTTTGAGTAGGTTTGAAATTACTTATCTTTTGAGCAAGATGAGTGTAGCAGAAATTATGACTAAGAAAGTAGTTTACGTAAAACCGGATACTCCTATTGAAGAAGCGGCTCTGATTATGAATAAAAATCAAATTGGTGGTTTACCGGTGGTAGAAAATGGTCAAGTAGTAGGAATAATTACTGAATCAGATATTTTTGAGATTTTTGTGGAAACCTTAGGAGTTAGAGAAGGAGGAACTCGTTTGACTTTAGAGCTTCCTCAAAAGCCAGGAGCTCTTCATGAAGTTACAGGAATAATTAGAAAATATGAAGTGAACATCCTCAGTTTAGCTACTTTTTACCAGGACCAAAAATCGGACTATCGCTACGTAGTTATGCGTTTAGCTACTCGAGAACCGGAGAAAATAATTGAAGAGTTAAATCAAAATCCAAATATCAGTGTCTACCATGTATGGATAACCCCAGAGGAGGAATGATATTGTTTTTTTCTTACTCAGAGAATGAAAATAATTTTACTCTACCTCAGGAACTAAAAAGAGAGGTGCTCTTAAAAACTGGAATTTTTAAGGTGGTTAAAATTACTTACCAGGGACAGATGGAAAGAGTTTTTATTGTTCATCCTGGAGCAGTAACTATAATCGCCACTACTCAAGAAAATAAGCTCCTTTTAATCAAGCAATTTCGTGCCCCTTTAGGAGAATGGCTATGGGAAATTCCTGCTGGAACTTTAGAACCAAACGAACAGCCTCTTTTTTGTGCTCAGCGGGAGTTAGAAGAAGAAACCGGGTTTTCCGGGAATAGCTGGCAATATCTCTTCCCTTTAACTTTAGCTCCTGGCTATAGTAACGAGATAATCCATTTTTTTCGAGCTAAAGAGGTATTACCGGTTACAGAGGCTCGAGCCGGAGATGAAGATGAGCTGATCTATATTCGAGAGGCAAGCAAAAAAGAAGCTCAAGAAATGTTAGACCGGCAAGAAATAAAAGATGCTAAAACTAGAATTGGTATTTATGAATGGATAAGGGAAGAAAAATAGATGAGAATTATCATTGCTCTCTTAGATGGAGTGGGAATAGGAGAGTTACCCGATGCTTCTTTTTATGGTGATGAAGGTAGTAATACTTTGAGAAATACTGCTCAAGTGGTAGGAGGGTTATCTCTTCCTGCTTTAGAGAAACTGGGTCTGGGATGGATAGATGATATTCCCGGGGTAAAAAGAACAGAGAGTCCTCTAGCTTTTACTGGAAAGATGAAAGAGCAATCTCCGGGTAAGGATACTACCACTGGCCACTGGGAAATAGCTGGTATAATATTAGAGAAACCTTTTCCTGTGTATCCTCAAGGCTTTCCTCCTTCTATTATAAAAGAATTAGAAAAAGCCTGGGGGAGAAAAATATTGGGTAATAAACCTGCCTCAGGAACAGTTATCATTGAAGAATTGGGGAAAGAACATCTAAAGACTGGTTATCCCATTGTTTATACTTCAGCTGATAGTGTTTTGCAAGTGGCAGCTCATGAGGAGGTTATTCCTCTCTCTGAGCTTTATGAAATGTGCCAAAAAGCACGAGAGATAATGAGAGGAGAGCATGCTGTAGCTCGAATAATTGCTCGACCTTTTGTAGGACGCCCCGGTCAATTTCAAAGAACTGCTAACCGACGCGATTTTTCTCTTCCTCCTCCTAAAGATACTATACTTGATATTCTTGCCCGCCAAGGTAAAGAAAATATTGGGGTAGGCAAAATCCAAGATATCTTTGCTGGAAAAGGATTGAAAGAAAATATAAAAATAGCTAACAATGAAGAAGGATTTCGAGTTTTGCAAGGATTACAGAAAGACAAAAAAGGAGACCTGGTATGGGTTAATTTTAATGATTTTGATACCGTTTTTGGTCATCGCAATAATCCTCAGGGATTTGCTCAAGCTTTAGAAAGTTGGGATAGAGAGTTAAGCTCTTTTCTACCTTCTCTTCGAGAAGATGAAGTTTTATTTATAACTGCTGACCATGGTTGTGACCCTACCACTCCTAGTACCGATCACTCTCGAGAATATGTGCCCTTATTAGTTTTTAGTCCCGGTCATTTTCGATGCCCATCTTTAGGAATAAGAGAAGCCTTTTCTGATATTGCTGCTACTATAGCTCAGTTGATGGAGGTGGAGTGGAATGGTTCAGGAAAAAGTTTTGCTCTCCAGATATTATCCGGAAAAAATTCTTCTTAGATTTCAAGAAGTTGTTTCCTCTTTTCCTGAAAAACCCCACCTAGCTATCGTAGCTGGCTCGGGTTGGGAAGCTGCATTAGAGGGAGAGGTAATTGATG
>JAGPEW010000151.1 GCA_018056825.1 Candidatus Sordicultor aquaticus | reverse complement strand
GGCTTTACCAATCCCTTGAGCTCCTCCGGTAACTAAAGCTACTTTCCCTGATAGGGAAAAATCGATATTGAAATTTACTCCTTCCATAACTATTACCACCTTTCTTTCTGCTAAGGAATAAGTACAACTTTTATAGAATCTTCACCTTTTGTTACCATTTCAAAGCCTTTTTTAAAGTCCTGGAGAGGCAATTCATGAGTTATGATTTTATCAGCTTTTATCCTTCCATCGTTCAAAAATCTAATTGCCGATTCGTAAGTGTAAGGGCTAAGATGAGCTCCCCGCAAATCCAATTCTTTTCGATCTCCAATGATGCTCCAGTCTACAGTAACCGGGTCATTATAAACGCTAAACTCTACAAATCTTCCCAGTTTTCTAATCATTTGCAAGCCTTGAATAGCTCCTGAGGGATGACCACTTGCCTGGATATAAACATCACAACCATACCCATTAGTAAGCGACTTTACTCGAGAGACTACATCCTCTTCTAAAGGATTTAATACCAAATCCGCTCCATACTCTTTAGCCAATTGATTACGTTTAGGTTTTATGTCTATAGTAATAAGCATTTTGGGGTTTTTCAACCGGGCAGCTTGCACCATCCCCAAACCTAAAGAGCCCAATCCAGCAATAACTACTACATCTCTAAATTGTATATCAGCCCTCTCTACTGCGTGAATGGCACAACCCAGTGGTTCCACATAAGGTGCTACTTTTAAAGGAAATCCCTCTGGAAGTTTATAATTCTTAGCTGTTTTAGGAAGTTTCACATATTCGGCAAAAGCTCCGTCAGCTACTTTTCCTTGGAATCCATAAATATTATGGACTTCACACATCCAATATTTTCCTTCTAAACAAAACATACATTTTCCACAAGGAACAATTTGCTCCGATACTGCCCAATCCCCTAACTTAAGACCATACTTTTCTCCTGCACCTTCACCTAAAGCGACTACCTGACCATAGAATTCGTGTCCGGGAATAAAGGGAGCTTTTATCCAAGCTGGTTGCCCTTCTCCACCCCAGAAAGAAGGCGCTCCATGATATCCTTTCACGTCTCCTGCACATATTCCGCAACCGCCAACTTTAAGAAGTACTTCTCCCTCCCCAATCTCTGGCACATCAACTTCTTCAAGCCGATAATCTCCAGGTTGATAAGCTACTACTGCCCTCATTTTTTGGGGAACACCATCGATTTTTTCTAAATAAGACATTGCCATGCACCTCCTTATTTTCTAATCACTTTTCCAGTTAAAGCATTAAAAATATGAGCCTTTTCTTTGCCAAAAGAAATTAATGTCAAATCGCCTTCTTTTTCAGAAGATAAACCAGGCACTTCAACCAAAATTTGCTGCCCATCTATATCCACCGTTACTACCGAGGACTCTCCCAAGTGTTCTACACTAAACACATGAGCCTTAAATGAATATCCACCACTGACGTCCGAACCTACTATCATATCAGCTGGTCTAATTCCCAAGATCCAACTATTTTTAGGATTGTTTTCTTTGCTCATTATCTGAGCTATGTCAGAATCGACTTCAAATCGGAACTGAGAAAATTGAAGGTAAAAATGATCTCTATCTTTCATAAGAGAGCAAGGAAGAAAATTCATAGGAGGTTCTCCAATAAAACCAGCAACAAAAAGATTAGCCGGTTTTTGGTAAAGGTCTTCGGGAGTCCCTACCTGCTGTATCTCTCCCAAATTCATAACCACCACTTTATCAGCCATGCTGAGTGCCTCCAACTGGTCATGAGTAACATATATCACAGTTAAACCCCATTCTCTCTGAACCCTTTTAAGATCAATCCTTAATCTAGCTTTTAACTGAGCATCAAGATGAGATATAGGTTCATCCATAAGGGTAACTTGAGCATCTTCTCTAACCAGCGCTCGAGCTAAAGAAACCCTCTGCTGCTCTCCACCACTTAATTTAGCAGGCCTAAAACTCAAAATATCTTGAATTTCTAATAATTCAGATACTTCCTTGATTCTCTCTCTTATTCTTTCCTCTGACCAATTTCTCGCCCGAAGAGGAAAAGCAATATTTTCATATATAGTCATAGGTGGATACAGAGCATAAGATTCAAATGACATAGCCAGCATTCTATCCTTGGGTAAAAGATCATTAACCCGCTTATCTCCAATGTAGATATCTCCTCGAGAAATTGTTTCTAAGCCTGCTATCATGCGTAAGGTACTCGTTTTACCACATCCAGAAGGACCAAGAAGACACAAAAATTCCTTGTCATTGCAAGTAAAAGTAGCATCTTTTACTGCTTCTACCCTCTGGGCAGCACCTTTTTCTCCCTGATAAAACTTCCATACGTGTTCTACCCTGACTTCAGCCATTTTTTCACCATCCCATTTATACCCAAAAGAGATTTATCTTAGATTGTTTATCAAAAATCTGTACCTCGTCTTCACCAAAGAAACACCGAACTTTTTCTCCTATTTGGACTTTTGCTTCCGCAGGTAACTGGATAGTAAAGCTCAAGTCTTGTGGAGTCTGGACAAATACTATTTTTCTTGACCCTCGAAGCTCGGTAAATTTCGCTACTCCATCGACAATGGTACCAGAACCAGGCATAAAATTTTCATCACGGCTCATTAATATTTTGCTGGGAAAAATACCTAAAACAACTTCACTAATATTCATTTGTCTCACTTTTTCTTCTATCAGCGAAGGCAAGTAGAAAGAAATGCCTTTTGCCTTCATCAGCATCTTCCCGCCATTCATCACCAATTTCCCATCAAAATAGTTCATAGGAGGGTCACTCACAATCGTCCCCACAAAAGTATTGGCTGGCCGATTATAAATTTCCTCCCAACTGCCTACTTGCTGCAAGATTCCCTTGTTTAAAACCACAATCCGATCAGCTACAGAAAAAGCTTCAAGATAATCTGTAGTAGTATAAAGAGTGGTTACTCCCTTTCTTTGTTGCCATTTTTTTAGTTCTCTTCTCAATCTATGGCGCAACTTAGCATCCAGATGAGCTATTGGCTCATCTAATAAAAAAACCTTAGGGTCTCTTATCAGACAACGACCCAAGGCTACTCTTTGGCGCTGTCCGCCGCTCAACTCTTTTGGTTTCCTTTCCAAGAGCATGTCTATTTCTAAAAATCGAGCAACTTCCAAAACTTTTTCTTTTACTGCTTCTTCAGAAAACAGACGAGACCTCTTTGGTGCTCGCAGAGGAAAAGCAATGTTTTCAAAAACGGATAAATGAGGATACAAAGCATAGGTTTCAAAAGCCATAGCTACATCTCGATCAGCCGGATCAAAGTTATTAACTAATTCATTATCTATTAAAATTTCCCCTGAGGTAACTTCTTCAACTCCAGCAACCATCTTTAGGGTCGAACTCTTTCCTGCTCCTGGAGGACCAAGTAAAACCATTAATTCTCCACTATTCACTTTAAAAGATAAATTATTTATAGCTATAAGGTCTCCATACTTCTTCACTACATTTTTTAATTCTACATTCACCATAGTTTTTCCTCCCCCATTA
>JAGPEW010000150.1 GCA_018056825.1 Candidatus Sordicultor aquaticus | reverse complement strand
CCAAAAAAGGCTTCGATGATGAAGAAACTGGAAGCTGCTCCCGGGTCAATATGGCCTATGCTTCTCTCTCCTAAGCGACTGGAGCGACCACGCTTAGAGATTAAATCCTTAGTAGATTCCATACCTTCCCGCGCTCCTTCAATTGCCTCTTGGAGCATCTCTTTCAAGGATTTGCCTTCCTCATAGGCCTTCTTCAAAGCTAAAAAAGAGGGATAAATGGTATCGTACATAGTTTTATCTCCTAACTCTACCTGTCCCCTTCTCTTTATCCCTCCAGCAAAAGCTTCCCACATCTGGACTAAATCTGCAGGGGCAAGCTCTTCTTTTCCCAGTACTGCCTTTCCAGCATCCATAAAAGCAGTACCATAGAGAGGTCCCATAGCTGCACCCCCGGAGAGAACGATAGATTTCCCTACCGTTTGTAAAAGCTCACCGATATCTCTTTTCTCTTCTGGGAATTTATCTACCACCTCTTGAATCTTATGGAAAGCATTGCAAACACTCTCTCCATGGTCAGAATCACCAATGGGGGAATCTAAGTCATTCAAATATTGGCGATGTTTTTCCAGATTCTCCCCAATTCGACTGAAAGCCTTTTTTACTTTCTCAAAAGGTATACTAGACATAGCTTTCTCCTTTAGTGTTGGATGAGGTGTACCCCATCACAGGGAGCATCTATCAATTTTTTTAGTTCTTCATCCATCTTAGTTAAGGTTACTGAAAAACCTCCCATCTCTAAAGAAGTAAAGAATTCTCCTACATAGGTCCGGTGAATCTTTATCCCATAGTCAGAGAGAATTTGGGCTACTTTACGGAAACAGATATACATCTCTAAAAGAGAGGTAGAACCTAAACCATTGATTAAAACGGTAACTTCATCTCCTCTTTGGAAGGGAAGGTCTTCTAAAACCTGGCGAGTGAGAAGCTCAGTAACTTCATCAGCACTCATCATTTTGGTTCTTTTAATCCCTGGCTCGCCATGATGTCCCACTCCGATTTCCATTTCCTCTTCTCCAATCTGAAAAGAAGGTTTTCCAGTAGTGGGTAAGATACAAGGAGTATGAGCTACCCCCATACTACGAGTGTTAAACACTGCTCTTTCTCCTACTTCTTTAATCTTTTTCAAATCTGCTCCTTCTTCAGCTAATGCTCCTGCTACTTTCCAGAGTATTACCTCTCCGGCTACTCCTCGCCGATTATCCATTCTCTCTTTGGGGGAAGAAGCTACATCATCATTAACTATGACACTTTCTACTTCTATTCCTTCTGATTGGGCTAACTCTTGAGCCATACCAAAGTTCATCACATCTCCCGAATAATTTCCCAAACATAGAAGCACTCCTTTTCCGGCATCGGTAGCTTTGATAGCTTCATACACTCTCTGCACCGGAGGAGCAGCAAAAATATCTCCTACAGCTACCGCGTCTACTAAACCCCTTCCAATATAGCCGATAAAAGCCGGCTTATGCCCTGAACCACCTCCAGTAACTATTCCTACTTTCCCCGCAACTGGAGCATCTTTTCTTACCAGAACTCTTTCGGTTTCTAATCTCTTTACTTTATTCTGGTTAGCTATTACAAAACCTTCTAACATCTCCTCAATTAAATTTTCTGGCTTATTTATGAATTTTTTCACTTTCATTCCCCCTTAAGATATTTATTTTCTATCTCCTTGATTTTAGCTACCTTAGGAAGAGACCTTCCTCCCTGGAACTCACTTTCTAACCAGGCATCTACTAACATTTTAGCTAACTCTGGCCCTACAATGTGTCTTCCCAAAGTTAAGACATTGGAATTATTACTCTTTTTAGCTCTTTCAGCCGAATAAATATCATGAGCACAGGCAGCATAGACACCCGGAATTTTATTAGCTGCCATAGCCATACCGATACCTGTTCCACAGATTAAAATTCCATACTGATATTTCCCTTTGCTTATTTCCTCCCCCACCTCTCGGGCTACATCAGGATAATCTACCACTTCATCTTCAGAGTTAACTCCTCGATCTTCAAATTCAATGTTCTTTTCTTTAAGATGTTCTACAATAACTTTTTTTAAAGGATACCCAAAATGGTCAGAAGCAATAACCAGATACAAAAATAACACCTCCTCTTATCTCAAATAATTTCTTTTTGAAGAGAAACAAAATCAGGATAAAAATCCCGGAGCACTCGATAGAGGTCCCGGTATTTTTCAAAAAGAGCTTGATACAGTTGAGAATTTCTCTTATCAGGTTGATAGTGCTCTACTGGCTGAATAAAGTTCTCGCCAACTTCGGAGAAAGAGGTAAAGGCTCCCGTCCCCACTCCGGCAATGAAAGCTGCTCCAGTGGAAGCAGGGTCTTCTATGTTAGTGGTTTCCACTTCCATATCCATCACATCAGCCATAACCTGACACCACAAAGGACTCCGGGCTGCGCCTCCAGAGAGAGTTAATTTCTGAGCAGTCAAAGAAAAGCTCTTTAGTATCTCTACTGATTCTCTTTGAGAGAAAGCTACTCCTTCAATCACCGAGCGAATCATATGACGAATATCATGTTCATAGCTTAAACCGAAAAACACCCCTCGAGCATTGGGGTCAGAATGAGGAGTTCGCTCTCCAATGAGATAGGGAAGAAAAACTAACCCCTTACTTCCCGGGCTTACTTCTCCGGCTAAGGAGTTCAATTTATCAAAGCTCAAATCTTTGTCTAACTTAGCTAAGGAGTTAAATAGCCACTGATAGGAGCCGCCAGCAGCTAAAGTACAACCCATCAAAAACCATTTTCCAGGAATAGAATAGCAAAAAGAATGCAGCCCTCGATTTTGATGGTCCATTTTGGCTTCTTCAGTTTGGGCCATCACCACTCCGGAAGTTCCTAAAACACAAGAAACAAGCCCCGGATGTATCACCCCTAATCCTATTCCTCCAGAAGACTGGTCTCCTCCTCCCCCTACAACTGGAATACCTTCAGGAAGACCAGTCTCTAAAGAGGCTTGAGGGGTAACATAACCGGTTATCTCTGGAGACTCAACCACCTGGGGTAAAGTATCCCGGTTAATCTCAAAGAGGTCTATCATCTTCTCTGACCAGCGGCGATGAGCCACATCAAACAAAAAAGTGCTGGAAGCATCGGATACCTCAGTTGTGAAAGCCCCAGTCAGTTTAAGTCGTAAAAAGTCCTTGGGAAGAAGCATTTTAAAAGTCTGAGAAAGCGCTGGGGGTTCATGTTTTCTCAACCATAGAATCTTGGGAAGCCAATAACCGGTGAGAGGAGTGTTAGCAGTATATTTTAAAAGCTCTTCCAGGCTCACCTTTTGTTTTATCTCTTCTATCTCCTGGTAACTTCTCTGATCACACCACAAAATGCAGGGACGCACTGGATTACCTTTTCTATCCAGTAGAACCAAGCCTAACATCTGACCCGACAACCCGATAGCCGATAGTTTATCCAAATCTCCAACCCGGGACCTCAGCTGGGAAATCAACTTACAGAATCCCTTCCACCAATCTTCAGGATTTTGCTCGGCACTAAAAGAATCAGGGTAAGAT
>JAGPEW010000149.1 GCA_018056825.1 Candidatus Sordicultor aquaticus | reverse complement strand
GAACCGACGTAATCCAGGTGGATGTGCGTATCATAGCCGCTACTAATCGAGATTTAAGAAAAGAAGTACGAGAAGGAAAGTTCCGTGAAGACCTTTATTATCGTTTGAATGTAGTGCCTATTGATCTTCCTCCTCTAAGAGAGCGAAAAGAAGACCTTCCCCTTCTTTGTGATTTCTTAATAGAAAAACACGCTCGGAAACTACATAAGAAAATCAAGGGGGTATCTTCCCAAGCTATGCGACTTCTCAAAAAGTATAACTGGCCAGGAAATATCCGGGAGTTAGATAACGTTATAGAACGGGCTATTATTTTAACTGAGGATGAAATTATCGGGGTGGAGGACTTACACATTTTTGAAGCTCCTAAAGAACACCGTTGGAAGAGCCTAAAAGAGCTAGAAAAAGACTATGTGGAAGAAGTTTTAGAATACACTGGCGGAGACATAGAAAAAGCTGCTCATATCTTAGAGCTTTCTCCTGAAGAATTAGAAAAGCTTAGATAACAGTGGCAAAAACCCAAAACTTATTACCCAGAAAATTAACTCCCACCGAGAAACCAGTAGCCAAAACCTTACTGGGTAAAACTTTCCAGCCCCATTTACTTTGTAAAACATAAAGTACCAAAAGAGAAACACCTAATGAGGATAAATTAACCAAAATAAATTTGACCACTTCCATAGCCGTAAACTCTTCTCTTTTCTGAAAAGTCCAAAACTTATTAAAGAAGTAGCTATTGACCATTCCGCAGGAATAAGAAATAACCTGTGACGCAGTATAAATCAACCCCAAGTAATGGTTGAGAATCATAAAAACCCCAAAATCTACAGCAGTATTCATTATCCCTACTAAATTAAATTTAATAAACTGCCATAAACCTTTCCCAGAACTAATCACCATCCTTTTCTCCCTCTTTTTCAAAGCCTATTGTGCTTTCTACAATGTAAAGAGGACGTCCTTTAACCTCTTCATAAATTCTACCTATATATTCTCCTATAATTCCTAAGGCGAGAAGAATAATTCCACTAACTAAAAGATTCAAAGCGCCTATTAAGGAGGAAGAATAAAAAGTGCTTTTGCCCCAAAGATATTGGAAAAGAACTACCAAAAAAAGCACCAAGCTAAAAAGAGAAAGAGGAATACCTACATAAGTGGCTATTTTAAGGGGCTTGTCAGAAAAAGAAGCAATCCCATCCCAGGCTAGTTTAAGCATTTTCCGCAGAGGATATTTACTTTCCCCCGCCCATCTTTTTTCTCTGACGTATTCTACACTGGTTTGACGGAAGCCCACCCAACTTACCAGCCCCCTCACAAATCGATTTTTTTCCCGGAGAAGCTTCAACACGTCAACCACTTTTTTATCCATTAAGCGGAAATCACCGGTATCCACAGGTATATCCACAGAAGTAGCTTTCTTTAAGAGGCGATAAAAGAAAGAAGCAGTAAATTTCTTAAAAAAACTTTCCCCTTCTCTTTTTATTCTCTTTCCATAAACTACCTCATACCCCTTTTTCCACTTTTCTATCATAGTTAAAATAACTTCAGGTGGATCTTGTAAATCAGCATCAATTACCACTACTGCTTGCCCTTGCGCATAATCTACTCCTGCAGTAATAGCTATTTGATGGCCAAAGTTACGGGAAAAATTGATAACCTTGACTACTTTATCTCCTTTAGCAAGGTCTTCCAAAATCTGCCTACTCCTATCCCGGCTTCCATCATTAACAAAAATGAGTTCATAGCTACCCTGAGTAGAATCCATCACTTGCTTTACCCTTTTATAAGTCTCGGGAAGAACCTCCTCCTCATTATAAACAGGAATGACCACTGAAAAATCAATTCTATTTTCCATGCCCATCTCCTTGATTTTTATTCTGAATCTATTATACCCTCTCAACCCTTACTGGCAATAGGAAAAAAAAGTGATACCTCTATCACCTTCTTCACCACCCTTCCGGAGTGCAAGTTAAATTCCCTTCGTGTCACCATTACCTATTTACCCTCACCCTTCTAGGATGAGGGTAAAGTTCCCAAGGTTACTATAGGAAGTAATAGACGAACCCATCAATTATGAGACGTAACTATAAAGAAAGTGTTGCCCAACACCCTTTTTTTATTAGGAATTCACATTTCATAAATTAGTCACAAATTGCTCACTGAAAAGCCTCAAAACCCTTTTACAATATTTCCAGAAAAAGGAACTAACCAAATAAAATCCAGTATTTAGACATTGGTGGTTTAGTAACATTGATTTCTTGACTGTCAAGTTATAATAATGAGATAATTTAAAAAAGGAGTAAAGATAAGTGAAAAAGTCTACCAAAGTAATTCTTCCCCTTGTTTTAGTAGTAGGAGGAATTTTAGCTATTTTTTTCTTTTTCCCTCGTTCCTCCTCCTCAGAGCAAGCTACAAGTACAGTCAGTATGCCTACCGTTAAAGCAACCAGAGGCACCATCCAGCAAACCGTATCGGAGCTGGGAACTCTTGAACCTCAAAACCGAATTGAACTAAAGGCAGATGTAAGTGGAGAAGTAGTAGAAATTTTTGCCCAGGCAGGAGAAAAGGTCCAAAAAGACCAGCCTTTAGTTCAATTAGATACCAGCAAACTGGAAATCTCTCTGCGAAAAGCACAAGCACAGCTAAGAAGCGCTCAAGCCGACCTCAATAAACTTTTAGCCCAGCCTACCGAAGTAGAACTAAGACAAGCCGAAGCTCAACTAAAAGAAGCTCAAATCGCTTATCAGACAGCCCAAACAACCCTGGCGAAAAATCAGGAGTTATTTAAAAGTGGCGGTATCTCTCAAGAAACTTTAGATCAAAGCAAAGATGATGTAATTTTAAAAGAAGCTCTTTATCTTTCTGCTCAAGCTCAGTTCGAAGATGTTAAAGACGGAGCCGATCCAGAAGATATAGAAAAGTTACAATCTCAAATCGAACAGATAGAAGCTGACATAGAATCTATTGAAAATGATTTAGCAAAATGTACTTTTAAATCTCCTATAGATGGCACTCTTCTTGTAGTGGATCCTGAAGAAGGAGATACGATTTTATCTGAACAGAGAGTAGTCGCCATAGGAGACCTCTCTACTATGAAAGTAAAAATATTGATAAATGAGATTGATGTTCCAGAAGTAGAAAAAGGGCAAAAAGCTATAGTTACTCTTGATGCCTTCCCCAGTCAGCAATTTGATGGGGAAGTAACCACCATTGCTCCAGAAGGAGAAATAGTAGATAATGTGGTAGTTTTTGAAACCACCATAGAGCTACCCAACCCCGATAGTATGCTCCTTTCGGGGATGACGGCAGAAGCGGAAATTATCATTAAAAGTAAGGACAATGCTATTATCCTCCCTATTGAAGCCTTAGAAGAAAAAGGAGAAAAAGCCTGGGTTTTAGTTAAGGACTCCAGTGGTCAACCTACCCAAAAAGAAGTAAAAGTGGGATTAAGAAATGATACCCAGGTAGAAATTGAAGAAGGGTTAGAAGAGAACGAAGAAGTATTTCTCTCTCTTTCTTCCACTTCTTCTCAACCTAATTTTGGTC
>JAGPEW010000148.1 GCA_018056825.1 Candidatus Sordicultor aquaticus | reverse complement strand
GTATAAAATGGCGAGAGACTTTTAGAGAGGTAGTCCTTGAGGATGTTTTAAGGGAATCTATCCAAAGAATAAACCCCTGGATAGAAGAAGACCAGATAAATGAAGTGGTAGGAAGGATAACCACCTCGCAAGCTCGCTCTCTTTTAGAAGCAAACAGAGAAATCCACGATTTACTTCTGGAAAATACTTCAGTATTTGAGAACCGGAAAACTGGAGAAAAAAGCCCCACAGTCAGGTTCATAGATTTTATAAATCCAGAGAACAATTCTTTTATTGCCATTTCTCAGTTTAAGGTCAATATCCCAGGGACCGAGAAGCATATAATACCTGATATTGTGTTATTTGTGAATGGTTTGCCCTTAGTGGTTGTAGAATGCAAATCTCCGGCAATAGCAGACCCCATCGCAGAAGCCATAACCCAGCTTATGAGATATTCTAATAGAAGAGGGGTAAAAGAAGGTAACGAGAAGCTCTTCTGGTATAATCTTTTTACGATTGCCACTTCTAATCAAATGGAAAAATACGGAACCATAACTGCAGAATATGAGCACTTTATAGAATGGAAAGACCCTTACCCTTATGCTCTATCAGATATAGATTCTCAAGGGAATATCACCAGTCAGCAGGTTCTAATTCAGGGTATGCTCACCAGAAGCAATCTCCTTGATATTCTTCATACTTTTACCGTTTTCAAAGAAGACCCTAAAAGCGGTATGGTAAAAGTGGTAGCGAGATACCAGCAATTTAGAGCGGTTAAAAAAATAATAAAAAGGCTGAAGGAAGGCAAAAGTCCGGAAGAGCGAGGGGGGATTATCTGGCATACTCAGGGCTCTGGAAAATCAATGACCATGATGTTTACTGTAAGGGAAATGTATCATCACCCCGAGTTCAGAAATTTCAAAATTGTTTTTATAACCGATAGGAAAAATTTAGAGAAACAGCTGAGAGAGACGTCAAAAAGTGTGGGTTTTACCGTTCATCTTGCGGGAAGCGTAAAAGAACTTCAAGAACTTTTAAAGACCGATACTCCAGACCTGGTAATGGGTATGATTCACAAGTTCCAAGAAAGGGAGCTTATAGTCGAATTCCCGGAGCTTAATAAGTCCTCTAACATTCTTATTATGATTGACGAGGCGCACAGGACCCAATACAAATTTTTAGGAGCTAATTTAAAGAAAGCTTTGCCCAATGCTATAATGATAGCTTATACGGGTACACCTATTGAAAAAACGGAAATTACTTTTGGTGAATATATAGATAAATACAGTATAAAAAGGTCAGTAGAAGATGGTGTGACTGTGGAGATTGTCTATGAAGGAAGAGTTCACAGTGCTGAACTTTCCGATGAAGAAGCAGCCAATGCTAAATTTGAGGATGTTTTTTCCATGCTTGATGCAGAACAAAAAGCAAAAATTATGGGAAGATACACCTGGCGCGCATATCTTGAAGACGAAAATGTGATAAAGGACAAAGCAAAAGATATGATAGACCACTATGTTACCCATATATTCCCCAATGATTTTAAAGCTCAGGTTGTAGCTGTCTCGCGGCTTGCTGCCATAAGATATAAGAAAGCTCTGGAAGAAGCTTTAAAGGAAAAAATAGAGGAGCTGAAGAAGAATAACCAGAAAGGGATAGACATAGAGCAACTTGAGAGATTAAAAGTAGAGGTGGTTATATCCGGACTGGCTAATGATCCACCTGAATATTATGATTATACTGATACCAATAAGCAGGATAGGATAATAGAGAGCTTTAAACTACCATTTGATAAAACCGATGATACTGGTGTTTCAGGAGATGTAGGCATTTTAGTAGTGCAGAGTATGCTCATCACAGGTTTTGATGCTCCTGTAGAGCAGGTTATGTATCTGGATGATGTGATTAAGGAGCATAATCTATTGCAGGCCATAGCAAGAGTAAATAGAGTTTACAAAAATAAAAGTTGCGGTTTTGTGGTAGATTATGTTGGAGTTTTAAAGCATTTGAAAGAATCCCTTTCTATCTATGCTGATGAAGATATAGAGGAAATTACCCAGGTGGTCAAAAATAAAGCCAAAAGCATTGACGACTTAGGGTTCGCTCACAATCTTATCAACAAATTCTTTAAAAAATACGGAATTGAAGATTGGAGAAATAATATAGAAGAATGTATAGACCTTCTGGTCGATGAAGAGGTAAGAAATGAGTTTATAATGCTGGTAAGAAACTTTAACCGGGCAATGGATGCGGTGCTTCCTGACCCTGTAGCCTTAAAATATGTTACAGACCTGAAAATTATAAATTTCATCAAAGAGTCGGCGAGAAACAGATATAGAGATGATAAGCTGAGCATAAAAGATGCGAGCAAGAAGATAAGAGAAATTGTTGAAGAATATCTGATATCAAAAGGAGTTGACCCCAAAATACCACCAACTTCTAAAACCTGTTCCAGCTTCTCCCTCGTCTTCAAAAGAAGGAAATAAGGCAAAGGAAGCTCCTGCACTATACTCAGCAGGTGCGAGTAATGTGATATTCGGGAAAAGAAACGAAATAGCTCAAAAACTAATAGAGCTTGCTTATCACATTTATGGAGAGTAGATTTATGGATATTGAGATAGAAAAAATAATACGCACAAAAAGGAAAACCATTGCTTTACAGGTAACAGATGATGCTACACTGGTGGTAAGAGCACCTCTGGGCACTAATGATAACACGATTAGGAAAGTAGTTCTTGACCATAGAGAATGGATCGAGGAAAAGAAAAGGGAAATTGAAACGAGAGACCCAAAATTTTCCCCTAAAGAATTTGTTAATGGAGAAGGTTTTCTTTATCTGGGAAGATATTATAGATTAAAAATAGTAGATAGCCAGAAAGATTCACTAAATTTTGAGAATGGATTTTACCTCTCCCGAGATGCACTACCCCGAGCAGAAGAAGTATTTATTAAGTGGTACAAAAAAATGGCTTACGAAAAAATTTCTGAACGAGTACGTTGGTATGCACAAAAGAGGAACTTTAAGTACCATAAAGTTAATATTACCAATGCCCAGAAAAGGTGGGGCTCTTCCTCTTCTTGCGGAAATTTAAATTTCTCCTGGCGACTGATTATGGCTCCTTTGCCGGTGGTAGATTATGTGGTTATCCATGAACTTGTTCATCTGGAAGAGAGAAATCACGCAAAATCATTCTGGAACAAGGTTAAAATGTTGATGCCTGACTATGAAAAAAATAGGCATTGGTTGAAAAATAATGGTTATTTATTGAGACTGGAAACATAAACAAAAGCTTGAAAAAAATATTTTTTTATATTATAATAATAATGTAAAAGAAATTTTAAGAATTTCGTATTATAAATTAAATATTTTTTAGTATCGGAATTTTAAAGAAAATTCTTGACAACCTCCCTTGACTCTGTTACTATCTTATTTGCCCTTCTTGAGGGTGAACCACCTTCAGTGGTTCTCCCGGAAGGTCATGTTCCTTGATAATGAAATATAGCACCCAGCCAGATGCTTTGATCTAACCTGAGGTTACCCTCCTTTTGCTGGAAGGTAACC
>JAGPEW010000147.1 GCA_018056825.1 Candidatus Sordicultor aquaticus | reverse complement strand
GTGCTAATGGAGCTGGTAAGAGCACTTTTGCTAAAATACTATCTGGAGTATATACCAACTACGAAGGCAATATAAGCATAAATGGCAGAGATGTTTTTATAAATAGTCCAACTAAAGCTCTCGAATACGGCATAAGCACAGTATATCAAGAAGTTGATGCTGCATTGGTTCCATATTTTACTGTAGCAGAGAATTTGTTTTTAGTTAACAAGAAAGACGAAAGGAATATAATAGTTTCGCAGCAATATTTCACTAATAAAGCCGAATCTGTCTTGAAAAAATTAAACATTAAATTAGATTTTGATATTAATTTTCCAGTTAATAAACTATCTGTTGCAGAAAAGCAGTTGTTGTTGATTGCTAAAGCCTTAATACACGAATCAAAATTTATCATCTTTGATGAACCCACATCTTCTTTAGGGCCGCAAGAAATTGCGGCCCTATTTGAAGCAATTAGGTTTTTAAAAACTAACGGTGTAGGGATTCTCTATATATCTCACAGGATGCCAGAAGTTTTTGAAATAGCGGATAAAATTAGTGTGCTTAGGGACGGCGAAAAAGTAGGTACTTTTACAAAAGATGAGGTTACGGTTGAAAAAATCGTAAAGTCTATGTTGGGCGAAAAAATCAAAAGTTTTGAAGCTAAAAGAGCTGATAGAAACGTATCAGAAAGAAAATTATTAGAGGTATTACAGTTACAAAAGAAAGATGAAGTTGGACCTCTTTCGTTTTATGTTAGAGAGGGTGAAATTTTGGGTATTACGGGGTTAGTAGGAGCAGGAAAATCAGAGCTTGTAACGACTCTTTACGGTGCTAGGAATTTTGATGTTTTGGAGGTTAAGTTGGAGGATACAAAAATAAACGTAAGAACTCCTAAAGATGCTATAGATAATAAAATTTACTTTGTACCAGAAGAGAGAAGGAAACAAGGATTGATTATTAATGAAGACGTAAAGTGGAATTTTATGTTACCTAGCTTTGGGGAATTTTCTAATGTATTAGGACTAATGAAAGAAAAGCTAATGGAAAAAGTATCGCAAGATTTTGTGGATGAATTAAGTATAAAGTGCTTTAGTCCTAAGCAGAAAGTTAGCAAGTTAAGTGGTGGCAATCAGCAAAAAGTAGTAATTGGGAGGTGGTTAATTAGAGAAAGATCAAAGGGCGCAAAAATAATAATATTTGATGAACCTACTGTAGGCATTGATGTTGGGGCTAAAGAAGAAATTTATAAGTTGGTTGAAGAGATAGCAAACAATGGTCATGGAGTAATATTTGTTTCTTCTGATATTGATGAAGTTTTGAGGATAGCAGACAGAATCGTAGTAATGTATAAAGGGAAAATAGAAGGAGAAATAGATAAAGAGAAGGCCACCAGCGAGAATATACTTACTTTAGCAACAGGTGGACATCAAGTAAAAAATAACATCGTTAAAAATAATTTGTGATTATGGAGGGTAATTTGTGATTTCGAAAATAGCTGATTTTATATCTCGTTATGGGACACTCTTAGCTTTAGTGGGTTTAATGCTTCTTTTTGGTATACTGACTCCAAATTTTGTCAGTGTTGGCAACATAACAGATATATTACGCTCGGCTGCTGTAATTTGTATTATGGCTACGGGATTTACGGTGGCCTTAAGTGCCAATGCTTTTAATTTGGGGATAACAGGTATTGCGGGATTGTCAGGAGCTATAGCAGCAGGTTTAATGGTGTGGAATGTTTTGAATCCCGTTGTTTCTATATTAATATCTCTTGGGGTTGGCGCGCTTTTTGGGTTTTTAATAGGCTTATTCGTTGTTTACTTTAAGGTAGACGACTTACTTGCAAGTTTGGGAGTTATGTTTATAACTCAGGGTTTAACTTTAACTTATACTGGGGGTCTAAATATTTATTCGGGCATGATAAAACCTGATGTAGGAGGAGGATTTATAACAGCTCCTGGATCCATCTCTGAGTCTTTTTTGTTTTTGGGACAAGGTATGGTGGGCTTCATCCCCATGCCGGTTATAATTATGTTATTAGTAATGATTGTGATTCATATTTTTTTGAATAATACCAGATGGGGGAGATGTCTATATTCTATAGGAGGTAATAGCGAAGCTTCGTATTTAGCAGGTATCCCTGTAAATTTATACCGAATAGTAGCACATACCATAGCTGCTGTAGTGGCCGCTTTTGGAGGAATATTGTTGGTTTCCCGTTTAGGTAGTGCCCAGATAGCAGAAAGTCAGTCTATGTTGCTTGATTGTGTAGCAGCAAGTTATATTGGATTTTCTGTCTTAGAAGCAGGAAAACCTAATGCTTTTGGAACTTTTATAGGTGCTGTCTTAATGGGTGTAATGATAAATGGATTGAGTATGCTTGGAGTATCCTATACAACTCAAGATATTTTTAAAGGGTTAATTTTATTGGGAGCACTGACTATATCAAAATTCACTGCTAAACAATAATTATTGTTTAGCAGCTTTTAAAAAGATGCTTATTATTGGTAGTTGATTTTTTGCGATTTCTTGTTGACTATGCGATGTTTATCATAGAAGCGCTACAATTGAATGAGGGGATTGACTTTAAAACTAAGTGCTATAGAATAAAGTTATGTTTATGTAAATTTTCTTGTGAGCTTTTTCTCAGAAACTTATAAGTTTATTTAGTTGAAGAAAGGAGACCAAAAATGTCTTCAGAAGAAAAATTAAAGCTTTCAGTAGGTATTTGGTGCATGGGAGGAGTATCTGACCGGTTTTTACCTCAAGGGTATGAAGAGCCTGTTAGTATTCAAGAACGCATTAAAAGGGTGAAAGAAGTTCCAGAAGTGGAAGCAATTGAGTTTTTTGATGATGAACTAGAAAAAATCAGCCCTCAAGATTTCAAATCTCTGCTTGACGATCAGGGTTTGAAAGTTAGCTGTATAAATCTCAACACTCACTCTCGTCCTAAGTGGCAGCTGGGAGCCTTGACTCACCGAGATCCTAAACTTAGAAGAGAAGCAATAGACGCTGCCAAAAAAATTATTGATTTAACTGATTTATTCCAGTGTAATTCTGTGGGTCTTTGGTTAGGGGTAGATGGTTTTGATTATCCTTTTCAGGTTGATTATGGAGTAGAATGGGATTTACTTTTTGAATCTTTGGGAGAAATTGCTGATTACAATTCTCAAGTTAAGATTGCCTTAGAATATAAATTAAAAGAACCGCGACAGTATCTTCTGGTGGGAAATGCTTTTCGGACTCTTTACCTGATTAAGACTCTAAACCGGAAAAACTTAGGTGTTACAGTAGATTTTGGCCATGCTCTTATGGCTAAAGAAAACCCAGGAGAAGTGGTATCAATTCTTTCTCGAGAACAAGTTCTCTATAACATCCATTTTAATGATGCTTATCGAGAATGGGATGATGACCTTATTGCTGGTAGCACTAACCTCTACGAAACTTTGGAGTTTTTGTATTACATAGAAAAATCTGGCTATCAGGGTTATTTAGGTTTTGATATATTTCCCTATCGGATTCATCCGGTCAGGGCACTTCAACTGTGTGCTAAAAATACTTTAGATC
>JAGPEW010000146.1 GCA_018056825.1 Candidatus Sordicultor aquaticus | reverse complement strand
ATGATGCTTACATCCTACGATTGTTTGAAACCGGGGGAGTACCTTCTCCGAATACTATAATATATTTTCCCATGGATATAAAAAGAGCTACAGAGGCCAACTTATTGGAAGAGGAAATGGGAGAAGATATCACCGTAGAAGGAAACTGCTTGCGTGTAGGTATCAGCCCTTGGGAGATAAAAACTATCAAAATATTTGTTTGACGGTATTGGGTAGAAAGGGTATCTGTAAATAATAGGCTCTTTCAAAACAGATCCATTCGTCATTTACAAAAGAGAAAAGGAGAAATAGAATAAATAACTGATAATAAGTAGTTAAAAAGGAGATTAAAATGAAAATAGAGGAAATTAAAGAGTGGAAGAAAAAAGTGGAAGACCACTTAGGAATGGAGATTCGGGAGAAAAAAGAATTTCCCCCCGAGAGTATTCCTCAGGAAGAAGAAGAGCTGCAGCGGTTTTTAGCTCGCCACATTGACTGCACTATACTTAACCCCCATACCACGTTAAAAGAGGTAAAAAGCGTGTGTAGGGAGGCTAAAGAGTGGGGTTTTTGGGAAGTAATTGTTAATCCTTTTTATGTTCCTACCTGTGCTCAGTTTCTGGGAGGCACCAAAATAATAGTGGGAGTGGCAGTGGGTTTTCCTCTGGGGCAGAATAAGCCAGAGATAAAAGCTCGAGAAGCTCGATTAGCTTTCCAGGAAGGAGCCAGAGAAGCAGATATGGTAATAAACTTAGGAGCGCTCAAAAATGGTGACTGGAAGCTAGTTTATCAGGATATCCGGGGAGTAGTGGAGGAAATGTCTCCGAGGATAATAAAAGTGGTTCTAGAAAATTGCTATCTATCTACGGAAGAAAAAGTGGTGGGATGTTTGATTGCTCAAGCTGCCGGAGCTCATTTTGTAAAAACTTCTACTGGCTTTGGCTCTGGTGGTGCCACAGTTGAAGACGTGGAGCTTATGCGGCAGGTGGTGGGTGAGAGTATGGGAGTAAAAGCGGCTGGTGGTATTCGCTCCCGGGAAATAGCTTTACAGATGATTAAAGCGGGAGCCAATCGTCTGGGCACTTCGAGCGGAGTAAAAATTATGAAGGGCGAATGACTACTAAGTCCTTCCCTATCTCTTGATTGATTTCTTCTTGCCACTTTTGAAGTAGAGAGAGAGGATAGGGAGTAAGTTTTTGGGCTTGGGGGTCTAAGGTTTTAAAAGGATTAAAATTTTGCCAATACCAAGTGTAAGCACTTTTTATATTTTCTGCCATTTCCCAAAGAGTTTCCTCCTGGTGAAAAGGAGGGAAAATGGTAGTTCTAAACTCTACTTTCTCCGGGAATTTTAAAGCTTTTTGCACCACTTCTCTAACCGATTGGGCTTCTTTTTCTCCTTGCACCAGATGATACAAAGAGAAAGGCACTTTATAGTCAATACCCCACAAGTCCACTATTTCTTTAAAAGCTAGAAAGGAAGAATAGCTACTCCCATTAGTGTCCACTTTGACCTTAAATCCTTGCTCTTTAACTTTAATAAGAAAAGGGAGGAGCTCCTCCTTCCACAGAAGCGGCTCTCCTCCTGTAATACACACTGCGTCTATTAAACCTTTTCTCTCTTCTAAATACCAAAGTACTTCTTCTTCCTTTACCTCCGGGAAAATCTGCGGACTTTCCACCAACTCCGGATTATGGCAGTAAGGGCAACGAAAATTGCATCCGGCAGTGAAAAGCACGGTAGCAATATTTCCCGGATATTCTATATAGCTTACTTTCTGCCAGCCTCGAAACATTGGTTTAAGAAAGCGCGTATTCTTTGCGCTCTTTGAATTCTTCTTGTTTTCCTTTATTCCACCTTTGAATGGGTCGATAATAACCTACCACTCGAGAATAAACTTCTGTTTCTGCTCCACACTCTGGACAGTTGAATTTCTTACCCCTTATATATCCATGATTGGGACAGACGGAAAAAGTAGGAGTGATGGTAAGATAGGGAATGGGATAACGCTCAAAAGCTCTCTTAATGAATAATTTTACTGCTTCAGGATGAGGCATTTCAGAGAGAAAAGCATGGAATACTGTTCCTCCAGTGTATAGAATTTGTAAATCTTTTTGATGCTCTAAAGCTTCAAAGGGGTCATCGGTATAGTTAACGGGTAAGTTAGTGCTATTGGTGTAGAAAGGCTCTGCTTCTCCTGCGGTTATAATATTGGAGAAATCCCGGCGGTCGTGTCGAGCTAAGCGGTAGCTGGCCCCTTCTGCCGGGGTGGCTTCTAAGTTGTAAAGATTACCAGTTTCTTCTTGAAAATCGGCTAATTTATTCCTCATAAAATTCAATACCTTGACAGCAAACTCTTTTCCTTCTTTTTCAGCAATGGATACTCCTAAAAAGTTGAGGCAAGCTTCATTCATCCCCACTAAACCTATAGTAGAAAAATGATTACGAAAAGTCCCTAAATAACGACGGGTATAAGGTAAAAGTCCATTTTTAAGATTTCTTTCCACTACTTTTCTTTTTATTTCTAAAGCAGTTTTAGCAATATTCATCACCCTATCCAGACGAGCAAAAAACTCCTCTTCAGTTTTGCTCAAGAAAGCAAGGCGAGGAAGATTGATAGTTACGACGCCAATAGAGCCGGTCTTATCTGCAGAACCAAAAAGCCCTCCGCAACGATTGCGCAAAGTCCGCAGATCCAGCTGCAGCCGGCAACACATAGAACGGACATCACCAGGTTTTAAGGAACTGGAGATAAAGTTTTGAAAATAAGGAACGCCATATTTAGCAGTAAGCTCCCAGAGCAACCGGGCATTTTCTGAATCCCAGGGAAAATCAGAAGTAATATTATAAGTAGGAATGGGGAAAGAGAATACTCTTCCTTCGTAATCCCCTTCTAACATTACTTCAATAAAAGCTCGGTTGACCATATTCATTTCTTCCTGATAATCACCGTAAGTTCCCAGATCCGGTCTTTCTTCTCCTCCTATTATCACCGGGCGGTCTTTTAAGTCTTCAGGGACTACCCAATCGAAAGAAAAATTCAGGAAAGGAGCTTGACTTCCCCAGCGAGAAGGAACATTCATAGCAAACACCATCTGCTGAATAAGTTGTTTAGTGGCTCGGTAGTCGAGCTGGTCGTAGCGCACAAAAGGAGCAAGATAAGTATCTACAGAATTAAAAGCCTGAGCACCAGCAAACTCCATCTGCATAGTGCCTAAGAAATTAACCATCTGCCCAGTGAGAGCAGAAAGATGGCGAGCTGGACCGGCGGCTATTTTATCTTTTACTCCTCCAAACCCCTCTCGGATAAGCTCTTCTAGCGACCACCCGGCGCAATAAGCAGTAATTCCATAAGAGAGGTCGTGAATGTGGATATCGCCACGCACGTGAGCCTCTTTTACTTCATCGGGATATATCTGGTTCAAAGTATAGTGAGCCATAACTGAGCCAGCTACGTGGAGCACCAACCCGGGGTAAGAATAAGTGGTGTTAGAATTTTCTTGCGTCCTCCAATCCACCTGAATAAGATAATCCTGAACAATTTTTTCTACATTTACTGCTACCTGAAGAGCTTCTCTG
>JAGPEW010000145.1:2142-3580 GCA_018056825.1 Candidatus Sordicultor aquaticus | reverse complement strand
CTGGAAAAGTCGCCAGGGCATAAGAAACGGTGGTAGGTATCAAAGTAGAGAGCATAAAACCAGTACCAAAAAGTAAAAGCACAGCAGAAGTAGAATGAAAGGGTAAAAGCAAAAACAAGGAAACAAACACTATTCCCCCTAAAGCATTAAGGCGAATAGTATTGAGATGACCAACTTTATCCGAAACTGGAGAAAGGATAAGCCTCCCTAACATTATACCCAACCAGAAATAAGAGAGAAAAATGGCTCCTTCTCCTCTTACTATCCCTTCTCCTTCTAAATAAGACACCAACCAGCCATTTAAGGTACTCACTCCTCCCGCGTAAAAGAGAGTAGTGAAACCCATAATCCATAACGCCGGCTGCTTAAACACTCCTAACAATTCCTTAAATTGAGAAGGCTGATTTTTTCGAGGAATAAAAGGAAAAAGAAAAATAACCAAAGTTATCAGAGTAAAAAGAGTACATATTTGGTAAAGATTCCGCCATCCATAACCCTCTACTACTAAAAAAGAGTAAAGACGGGGAGCAGCTAAAGACCCTAATCCAAAAAAAGCGTGAATGATATTTAGGGTAGTGGCAGGTTTTTCAGTAAAAATACTATTAGCTACGGGATTAATCATAGCATCAATAAATCCCAACCCTACTCCCATAAGCAAAAAAGAAGCCATAACTAAAGGAAAAGAAGGAAGGAAAGAAATCCCTCCAAAACCAGCTAAAGATAGGAAAATTCCTAACCTCAGGATAGAAACTTGGTTAATAATATCTCCTAAAACCCCAGCCAGAAGAACAGAGACGAAATAGCCCAAGCCATGGAACAAGAAAACTCTTCCCACTACCGAGTAAGAAACGGAAAATTGTTGAGCCATTTCGGGGATTACCGCGCCCATCCCTGAAAGACCCAAGCCAATAACTATGAGAGCAAGAAAGAAAGGGACTATTAAAAACTGCTTTTTCAATGTTATCCACTCCTCAAGTTATTTTGCGAATATATTGAATATACTACCTTCAATTTTTTATTCTCACTCTTTTTCCTCGTAGCGAGCTCTCCAGGCATTTTGCACTTTGAGCATTCCTCCATCTACTCCAATTATCTCCCCGGTTATATATCCAGCTTCCTCCAGCGAAAGAAAAAGCACTAAAGCTCCTACCTCATCCGGAGTTCCAAATCTATTCAGAGGAATTTGCTCTTTCTGAAGATGTCCTCTATCCTCAATCATAGACCGAGTCATATCTGTTTCGATAATCCCCGGAGCATAAGCATTGACTGTAATACCATAAGGCGCTAACTCAGCTGAGGCAATTTTAGTAAACATCTCTACTCCAGCTTTACTCACACCGTAAGCAATCTGTCCTACATCAGCAAAGTGGCCAGATATAGAACTAGCGTTTATGATTCTTCCAAACTTTTCCTGTTTCATAAAGGGCAATACTGCCTG
>JAGPEW010000145.1:0-2042 GCA_018056825.1 Candidatus Sordicultor aquaticus | reverse complement strand
TCTACTTGCAATTCCAAGTTAATTTCCGGATAAAGGCGAGGATTTTTTATTCGAAAAGTTATTTTCTGAAAGCCTATACATTCTATACACGCCCCTGCTTCTCGCTCCAGTTTTATCTTTACTTCGATTTTATCCTCCTTCTCTCGAGCAGAAATGGACCGTATTTGATAGCAAGGAACAGACGTGGAGAAAATAGTGGTAGCTACGATATCTTCTCCCTCCCAGAGAGTGGTGATAGACTCTTCTTCTAAAGCGAGGCATCCCGTCTCATGGTCAACTATCTCCACATCTAAAGGGTTCCATTTTTCATCACCACAACCTACCAGAAGAACCAAACAGGTAAAAATTACTCCTGCTACTATCAGCTTGTTCTTCATTTATTACCTCCTATTATTCAATAATCTCAGAATAAATATAACACAACAAAAGCATCCAAAGATAAAAAGTGATAAAATAAAAATTAATTTAAGTTACCCAAGTGAGGTCATATTTAATGATACCTACTAATCCCAGAGAACAACTGATTAAATTGGGCGCAGAGAAGTTAGCTGATGCCCTTCTGGATTTGTCCACCCGCAATGATCAAGCTGCTCAGCTCGTTGAACAACTGTTATCTCCTCCCCGAGAAAATCTCCGGCATCTTAAAGCCAGAATAAGAGGGTTAAGGCAAAGAAAAAGGTTTTTAGGAGCCAGAGAAGCTCAGATTTATGCTTCAGATTTAAGTGATCTTTTAGCTGATATTCAAAGAAATATCGAAGACCCCAAAATCGGGTTGGAATTAGTAGTAGCTTTCTTTGAAAGTGATAACCAAGTTTTAAGGTCCTGTGATGATTCCTATGGAAATGTGGGAGAGGTATTTCGCTACGATGCCACTGAACTTTTTACTCATTATGCTCAAGATATAGAAGATAAATCATATTTGTCCGACTTAGTTTTCAAGCTCTATGAGGAAGATGAATACGGGGTCCGGGAAGAATTGGTAGACCATGCTTCCCAATTTTTACCCGAGGAAACCTTGCGCTCTCTGGCTCAACGGTTCTGGGAAAATGCCGAAAATATTGATAAGACTGTTAAAGATAACCAATACGATGCTCGACATTCTCTCTTGGCAGTAGAATCTTTAGCTCGTCAGCTACATGACGCTCCTCTTTTTGAAAGAGCTGCATTAGCTGTCTGGCCTGGCCTTTCTTCTAGAACTTGTTTAGATATTGCTGAAGTTTATTTAGAAGCGCAAGAGCCAGAAAAAGCACTCGACTGGATAAAGAAAGTTCCCCCAGAGATGACTTTAGAAGACTATAAGCGAGATAAATTATTATTAGACATTTATCGAAAAATCGATAATCAGGAAAAATTAGCAGAAGTAGCCTGGAGAATTTTTCGCCGGCACAAAGACGTCGATAATCTAGAAGAACTTTTATCTATTATCGGTGAGGACCAACGAGAAAAAGTGATAGCTGAAACCAGCCAGGAAATTATGGCTAACCCTTCTTCTTTCTATTATGATATTTCCTTTTTGCTCGATACTAACCAGGTTGACCTGGCTCAAAAATATGTATTAGAAAATGAGGACACTTTAAATGGCGACCAATATGGTCTAATGCTAACTTTGGCCCAGCGGTTTGAAAAAGAAAATCGATTCCTTGTCCTCACTATTATCTATCGAAAGCTTTTAGAATCTATTTTAGGCCGAGCCCAATCCAAATATTATAAATACGGGGTGCGGTATTTGAAAAATTTGGAGAAGTTAGCCCCTCAAGTCTCTGACTGGCAGGGTGTTCTTCCTCATGAGCTGTACTTTAAAAAAATAGCCGAGACCCATGCTCGAAAGAAAAGTTTCTGGGATAAATACCAAGGGAGTACCAGAGAGTAGCTTATTCCAGTCAACTAATGCCTATAGCTTCTTTTATAACTTGAAGAGCGAAAGCAATATCTTCTCGGTTCACTTCCCGGGAAGTGACGAAGCGAACCATAAACTCTCCCGCTTTAGTAGCTAAAACTCCTTTTTTTTTAATTCTTTCTAGAAACACTGTAGCGTTTAAGCC
>JAGPEW010000144.1 GCA_018056825.1 Candidatus Sordicultor aquaticus | reverse complement strand
CTCCATCACCTCGGGTAGCTCCTCGGACAAATATCCCATTTTCATAGCGCAGGTTAACAGCTAAGCCATCAATTTTAAGCTCTACCACATAATCTAAGCTCTCTACTTTAAGCATCTTCTTCACTCGTCGATCAAAATCGCGTATTTCTTCAGGAGTAAAAGCATTATTTAAGCTGAGGAGTGGTTGAGAGTGCAAGAAAGTGGCAAAACCTTCTTGAGGTTTGCCTGCCACTCTCTGAGTCGGGGAATCAGGAGTGATTAACTCCGGATATTTTGCCTCTAATTCTTGCAACTTTCTAAAGAGAGCGTCATATTCCTCATCGCTTATTTCCGGGCTATTAAGAACATAATAGCAATAATCATGATGGCGAATGAGAGAACGGAGACTCTCTATTTCTTGCTTTACTTTTTCTATATCTTCCATAAAGGATCTTTAGAAAATTTCCTTTCTCACTAGAGTGTTATGCCGTCCTGAACCTAATGAAACTATAGCCACAGGGATTTGGGTAAAATCTTCCACAAACTCCACAAAATGTCGGGCTGCAGATGGAAGGTTAGAATAAGAAGAAACTGAGGATATATCTTCTTCCCACCCTTCCATTTCCTCATAAATTGGTTCGCATCTTTCCCAGAGGTGAGGACTGGCAGGAAAATCATCCATTTCCTCTCCTTCTACCGAATAGGCCCGGCATATCTTAAGAGGATTGAGCCCTCCCAAAACATCCAATTTAGTCAAAGCTAAAGAAGTTACACCGTTTATCCTCACAGCATAACGCAAAACTACTCCATCCAGCCACCCACAACGGCGAGGACGACCAGTAGTAGCTCCATATTCTCCTCCTTTTTCTCGCAGGTAATTTCCTATCTCCCCTTGAAGCTCTGTAGGAAATGGCCCTTCCCCCACTCGAGAAGTATAAGCCTTACACACTCCCAATACTTCCAAGTCAGAAATTGGCCCCAGCCCTGCTCCTTGTAAGGACCCTGCTGCTCCAGGATAAGAAGAAGTAACAAAGGGATAAGTCCCGTGGTCTAAATCCAACATAGTCCCTTGTGCCCCTTCAATCAGGATATTCTTACCCTCTCGATAAAATTGATAGACCATTTTAGAGGTATCGGCAATATAGGGCTTAAGGAGAGAAGTATAAACCAGGTAGTCATCCAAAATTTTATCGTAAGGAAGAGGAGGCTGGCTAAAAGCTCTCTCTAATAAAAGGTTTTTATAATCGAGAGTAGCTCTTAATTTGCGAGCAAAGAGTTTCTCATCTTCCAAATCTCCCACCCTTATTCCCCACCGAGCTACTTTGTCTTCATAAGCAGGGCCAATACCTCTTCCCGTAGTTCCCAATTTCCCTCCTCCTCGAATATTTTCATAAATCCCATCTAAAATCCGATGGTACGGAAATACTAAATGGGCTTTGGAACTCAAAAACAATCTTCCCGTAACTTCTTTTCCCTTTTGACGCAAAAAGTCAACTTCCCCTAAAAAAGAAGAGGGGTCAACAACCATTCCATCTCCCAATATCCCCACTTTATCGGGATAAAGAATGCCTGAAGGTATGAGATGGAAAATATATTTTTCTCCTTCTACTATCACCGTGTGACCCGCATTATTGCCTCCCTGAGCTCGCACTACCACTTGGGCTTTTTCTCCTAAGTAATCAACTATCTTACCTTTGCCTTCGTCACCCCAGTGAGTTCCTATTACTATAATAGCTGCCATTTTTTCCTCCTATCATTCCCATTCAATGGTAGCGGGAGGTTTAGAAGTAATATCATATACCATCCTCCCAATTCCTGCTACTTCATTAACCACTCGCCGAGCAATGACATCTAAAGTGTCATAGGAAATCCGTGCCCAATCGGCAGTCATTCCATCTTCGCTCATCACCGCTCGCAATACTCCTACATATTTATAAGTCCTCTCGTCTCCCATTACTCCTACGCTTCTTACCGGCACTAATACTCCAAAAGATTGCCACAACTTTTTATAAATAGGAGAGTTTCGAAGCTCCTGATTAATGATAAAATCCATATCTCGCAAAATCTGCAGACGGTCCTCAGTAACTTCGCCAATAATTCTCACCGCTAATCCCGGACCGGGAAAGGGTTGTCTCCAGACTATCTCTTCAGGAATCCCCAGCTCCATGGCTAATTTTCTCACTTCATCTTTGAAAAGAAAGCGAAGAGGCTCTATTACTTTTAGCTGCATGTGCTCGGGTAACCCTCCTACATTGTGATGAGTCTTTATGCGAGAAGAAGGACCATAAACTGAGATACTCTCTATGACATCGGGATAAGTAGTTCCTTGCAAAAGATAGGAGACATCTCCCAGTTTTTTTGCTTCTTCCTCAAATACTTCTACAAAAGTTCTGCCAATGATTTTTCTTTTCTCTTCTGGGTCTACCACGCCCCGAAGAGCAGAGAGAAATTGTTCTGCGGCATCCCGATAAATTACTCGTTCTTTCCCTAAAATTTCTTTCATTTTAGAAAAAACTTGTTCTGCTTCACCTTTCCGAAGCAGCCCATTATTTACAAAAATGCAGGTCAACTGCTCGCCAATAGCTCGATAAGTCAAGACTGCAGCAGTAACCGAATCTACTCCTCCACTTAAAGCACATACTACCTTTTTATCTTTTACTTCGCTGCGTATCCATTGAATTTGCTGCTTAATGATGGACTCGGGAGTCCATTCTGGCCGGCAACCACAAACTCGGAAAAGAAAATTAGATAATATTTCTCGACCTAAAGGAGTATGAGAAACTTCAGGATGAAATTGAATACCCCATATTTTTCCTGTTTCATCTCTTATCGCCGCATACTCACAATTTTCAGTTCGAGCTATACCCTGAAATCCGGGAGGAAGTTCTTTAACACTATCCCCATGGCTCATCCAGCAAACTATATCTCCGGCCAAGTTTTCAAAAATCCCCCGATTTTCCACAACCTCGAGAAGAGCTTTACCATATTCCCGACCGTGAGCATGCACCACTTTCCCCCCCAAGGTGTTAACCAAAAGTTGCATCCCATAGCAAATACCCAAAACAGGCTTTCCACTTTCTAAAACCTGGGAAGGAAGCGATGGAGCGTTGGCATCTGCCACACTATAAGGACTACCTGAGAGGATAATCCCTTTAATCTCTGGACTATTCAAATCATATCCTTTAAGATGAAAAGGCCATATTTCACAGTATACCTGACATTCTCTGATTCTTCGAGCAATTAATTGAGTATATTGAGAACCAAAATCTAGAATAACTATTTTATCCATTATTTATTTTCCCATTCCTACCCCTTGAGCTCTCTGCAAAGACTTTCCCTCTGTCCAGATACTAGGAGCAACAATTATTTCTACTTCTTGCATTTCTTGAATATTTCTTACTCCTAAAGAACCCATGGAAGACCGTAAAGCTCCTACCAAATTCATAGTACCATCAGTAAGGTGACTGGGGCCTAAAAGAATTTCTTTTAAAGTTCCTTTTATTCCTACTTTGACTAAAGTTCCTCGAGGAAGGTTAGGGTCGGGAGTAGCCATTCCCCAATGATGTCCCTTTCCTGGTGCTTCTTGAGCAGAGGCCAAAGGAGACCCCAACATCACAGCA
>JAGPEW010000143.1 GCA_018056825.1 Candidatus Sordicultor aquaticus | reverse complement strand
CTCCTATCCCTAGGTCTACAATAATTCTTAGCTCTCTTTTCTTCATCGCCTCTTGACTTTGCTCTCTCTCCACTCCTTTAGCTTTCATTCCTCCTTCTACTAAAGTAACTCCATTAATCTCTAAATTAACTTTATGAGGATCTATCTCTATTCCGCTGCGCCCCAGGGCAGCCATGATTCTTCCCCAATTGGGGTCTTCTCCAAAAAGGGCAGTTTTCACCAGAGGAGATTCAGCAACAGTAAAGGCACCCCTTTTCGCTTCTTCTTCGGTTTTTGCTCCCCGTACTATTATTTCTACAAATTTAGTTGCTCCTTCTCCATCTCGGGCTAAATCTTGAGCCAGCTCTTTGGTTAACCAAAAAAGAGCCTCTCTAAAGAGCGAAAAAACCGGACTTCCTTCTTTAGCTTCTACTCCGCTTTTACCATTGGCCAAAATCAATACCATATCGTTAGTGCTTGTATCTCCGTCCACTGTTACCCGATTAAAGCTTTGGTCTACTGCTTCCCTAAAAACTCGATCTAAGGCAAGGGCATCTATATCTAAATCAGTAGCTATAAAAGATAACATGGTAGCTAAATTGGGCTTGATCATTCCTGAGCCTTTTGCTATTCCTCCTAGGTGAACAGTTTTATCTTCCCAGGAAAAAGAGAGAGCTCGCTCTTTAGGAAAAGTATCGGTAGTCATTATAGCTTTAGTTGCTTCTCTACTCGATTTTTTCGTCGGTAATATCCGGGATAATTCTTCTATTCCTTTTTCTATTTTAGGGAGGGGCAAAAATTCTCCAATCACCCCGGTAGAAGCTACTGCCACCAGGTGAGGGTCTACTTTAAAACAGGAAGCAGCAAAGTCAGCCATTTTTTTTGCATCTTCTATCCCTCGCTCGCCAGTACAGGCATTGGCTACTCCACTATTGGCTATTACCAGTTGCAATTTTCTTTCTTTTAACAAATGTTCCCGGGTAACCAGAACCGGCGCTGCTGAAACTCGATTGCAGGTAAAAACCCCTGCCGCTGCTGCTGGCGTATCAGATAAAACAGCCGCCAGGTCATTTTTTTCTTTCTTTATTCCGCAATTTATTCCATAGGAAGAAAACCCTGAAACATTATCCAATCCACCTTCCAAAATTTTCCAGTTCTCCATTTGTACCTCCTCAAGGATATAATACGTCCTCTGGTAAGCCTTCCCTTTCTTCTCTTCCTAACATCAAATTCAAATTCTGTACTGCTTGCCCCGCTGCTCCTTTAACCAGATTGTCCAGAGCAGAAATCACTATCAATTGATTCTCCCCCACTTTTTTAAGTCCCAAGTCAATAAAATTAGAACCTACTACCCAGCGCAGTTCAGGAAAGCGATGGAGAGGGAAAATCCGCACCCAAGGCTTATCTTTCCAATAATCTTTCCATATAGACAATAATTCTTCCTCTTTCACGTCTTTTTCTAAAGTAAGATAAATAGTAGTCAAAATCCCTCTCTTTAGAGGCAAAAGATAAGGAGTGAAAACGAGATTAATTTCTCTCTGTGCAGCTAATTCTAATTGCTCTTTTATTTCAGGTTGATGACGATGCTCTCCCACTTTATAGGCTTTGAAATTTTCGTCCACTTCACAAAACTGGTTATCCTCAGTAGGCTTTTTACCTGCTCCAGTTACCCCTGATTTACTATCTACTATAATAGAAGGGGAAACAATTTTTTCCCTCAAGAAAGGATAAAGAGGAATAATAACCGAAGTAGGATAACAACCCGGGTTGGCCACCAAGCGTGCTGTTTTTAATTCCTCCCCATAAATCTCTGGAATACCATACACTGCCTCTTGTAACAGATGAGGAACTCGATGCTCTAACCGATAATATTTTTGAAACGCTTCTACATTCTTAAGACGAAAATCTGCTCCTAAATCAATAACCCGTATTCCTTTTTGTAAAAGAGAAGGAACATAATCCATAGCCACTCCTGAAGGGAGACCCAGGAAAACTACCTCTACCCCTTCTAAGTTTTCCACTTCCTGTTTTTGCAAAATTAAGTTGCTTCTTCCCCGCCAGGCTGGGCAATAATCTTCTAATTTTACATCTGGGAAGCTCTCACTTCCCACCCAGCATACTTCTACTCCGGGGTGCTGGGTTAAAATGCGCAAAAGCTCAAGACCAGTGTATCCAGTAGCCCCCATTATTCCTATACATACCATCGTTATTCCTCCATTTCCCAAATAAAAAAACCTCGTCTAAAGGCGAGGTTTTTTTAAAGACGAACAGGGGTGCAATTTGGTGCACGGTGCCACCCTGCTATACTCTTTCCTTTAACGGCGTAACCGGACTTCCTACTTAGAGAACAACTCTTTTCTTCGGAGTCAGCTCCGGGGCTCTATCTTCTTTAGCGTCACAGTAGAAGCTTCCACTCTTCCTTCCTCGCTGGACTACAACGCTAAAAACTTCCCCATCATCACTTTGATGAATATTAAAACACCTTCTGACAATTAAATCAAGTGTAATTTTTCTAAAACTAACTTCAGCTTTTCTTCCTTTTCTTCTTCTAAAGAAGATAAAGGAGGTCGAACTCCTCCCACTCTCCATCCTACTAAATTTAGAGCCGCTTTTACTGGAATAGGGTTGGTAGAGATAAAAAGAGCTTTAAAAAGAGGATAAAGTTCTAGGTGAATTTTTAAAGCTTCCTTATTTTTCCCTTCATTGAATAACTTAATCATTTTTTTTATATCTTTACCCACCAGGTGAGAAGCAACACTTACCACTCCCACTCCTCCTAAAGCCAAAAGGGGAAGGGTCATAAAGTCATCTCCGCTATAAAGGTAAAAATCGGAAGGGACTAGAGCTTTAATTCGAGAAATCTGGTCGGTGCTCCCTGCTGCTTCTTTTAGAGCAACAATATTCGGACTTTCCGCAAGACGGGCTATAGTTTCCGGTTCAATATTTACCCCTGTGCGAGAAGGGATATTATAAATCATAACCGGGATATTCACTGCCTCAGCAATAGCCCGAAAATGCTGGTAAAGACCTTCTTGGGGTGGTTTATTGTAATAAGGAGCAACAGCCAGGATACCATGCACTCCTAGTTCTTCAGCCTCTTTAGAAAGAAGAATAGATTCTTTAGTATTATAATTGCATGTTCCAGCTATAACTTTTGCCTGGTCTCCTATTTCCTCCAGTGCCACTTCAAAAAGACGAAGTTTTTCCTCTCGAGATAAAGTAGGAGACTCTCCAGTCGTTCCAGAAACCACCACTCCATCTGAGCCATTTTCCACCAAAGTTCGCAACAATTCTCGAAATTCAAAGTAATTTACCGTCAAATCTTGGTCAAAGGGAGTGACCACTGCAGTTAAAAGACTACCAAAATCTCCCCTCATTTCCTTTCCCCCTAACAAACATTCTCCAATTGAAATTTATGATGTAAGATTTGAATTGCTCTCTCCATATCCTGAGCTTTAACTAAACAAGAAATAGTAATATGAGAATCTCCGGTCTGAAGAATCTCTATGTTAGCTTCTTTGAGAGCTTCCACCAGCTGAGCTACCACTCCCGGACGGTCGGCCATGCCCGAACCTACGAGAGAAATCTTAGCACAAGGGAGAGTTAAATTAACCTCAAATCCTTCTTGAT
>JAGPEW010000142.1 GCA_018056825.1 Candidatus Sordicultor aquaticus | reverse complement strand
GGTAGTAACTGCTACACTAGCAGGTTTCTTTTTGCAGAGTTATTTCTCCTTTTCTCTTTCCTGGTTAATTTTCTCCCTGTTGCTCTTTCTTTTGTTTGCAGTTTCACTCTTTTATCGAAGTCGGATGTTTTTCTGGAGCATAATGGTAGTATGGTTAGTGATAGGTGCGACTGTGCACAACTTAAGCTTTGATTTACCGCAGGAAAGGATTTTAGAAAAAGAAGGGGAAACTATTACTATAGAAGGAAATTTAATAGAAAAAGACCGCCGTTATTTCATCACTCGAGTTTCTAATTTTTCTGCTTATTCTCCCTCTCTTCTTCTCCGGGGCGGAGACTTTAACTCTGAAGAATGGGGATATAGAGTTCGCATCCGGGGTAAGTTGCACAGTTTCAACTCTTGTTCTAACCCCGGGGTAGTAGATTTTCGCCAGTTTTGGGGAAGAAAAAGGATTCCTGCTTATTTAGAAGTAAAAGATTGGGAGATAATTTCTCCTCCTCAAGGGTGGTTTTCTCTGATGCATAGGGTGGAGGAAAAGAAAAGAGAATTTCTTTCTTCGTGGAGGAAAGAACTGGGAAATGAATATCCCTGGTTTTCTGCCATTCTTCTGGGAGAGAAAGAAAAGGAGTTTGAGGAAAAAAGAGATTTACTCCAGGAAGTGGGTATCTACCATGCTTTTTGTGTATCGGGGTTAAATTTGGCTCTTTTAGGGGGAATAATCTGGTTTTTATTAAATCGGATAACCTTTATAAAGCGATTTTCCTGGATAGGAGCTGTAGTTTTTACTTTCTGGTATTTGCTTTTTTGTAGCCTCTCTCCTTCTTCTTTCCGAGCTTGGTTATTTTTTAGCTTAGCTCTCTGGGGGAAAACAAAAGGCCGTTATGTTCTTTCCTCTTCTTTTTTGGTGGTTGCTTTCCTTACTATGTTTTTGCTCCAGCCTGAAGTGGTCTATGATGCAGGAGCTCAACTTTCTTTTGCCTCCACTGCCGGGATTCTCTTTTTGATGGGTTATGGAGAAAAATTCCCGAGCAAAAAATACTTTCTCCTCGATTATTTAGGAAGAGGAGTTTTTCTCACCTTTAATGTCTGTATTTTTAATCTTCCTTTTTTGATTTTCTGGGGTTTCTCCTTTTCTTCTCTTTCTCTGCTGGGTAATTTGCTGGTTTTACCTCTCTTAGAGATTGCTCTTTTTCTCTCTTTCGGGAGTGCTTTTTTAGGTGGGATTGCCTTCCTTCGCCCTCTTTTTGCTGCTCTTCTGAAAGTTACTCTTCGAGCCTCTCTTCTTGTTTCTGCGTTTTTAGAAGAGCGTATCCCTTATTTTTTCTGGGATTTTTCTCAGGTGAGCAATCAGCTATGGGGATGGATATTATGGGCTTCTCTGCTTGGTCTTTTTATCTTTCTCTTTGGGAAAGAGAAGAAAAAGTGGATATGGGGCTCCGTTCTCGGGGGTGCGCTTTTAGTAGGGGGACTATATCTTTTCCTTCCTCCTCCCTTAGAGTTCTGGGTCTTCGATGTAGGGCAAGGTCTAGCTACTGGAATAGTAGAAGGAAAAACCATAAACTTCGTCGATAGCGGAGGAATAATTAGGGGTTATGGTAATACCGGAGAAGCCATCCTCAAAAAGTTTATCCACTATCGGGATATAGAAAGAGTTAACCATATTTTTCTCACCCACCATCACCGAGATCACACCGGAGGTGTAGAACCACTATCTTCTTCCTTTCCCAATGTATCAGTGTTAGACTTATCCTATTTTCCCAATTTTTCTCGTGTTCCTCTTTCTTCTTCCACCGAGATAGAAATCTTCCCCCTTCAGGGAGATAAAGAAAACGACCAAGCCCTGGTTTTCCGGTTGACTTTATCTCAGTTACGGATTTTAATTTGTGGGGATATAGAAGAAGAAGGTATAAACCAACTTATGGGGTGGGGAAAAGAAAGGTTAAAATCCCAAGTGGTAATACTTCCTCATCACGGTAAATATGTTAGTAATATAGCAGAACTTCTATCCCTTTGTGATTGTGAAGTAGCAGTGATTTCTTGTGGAGAAAATAGCTATGGCCATCCCCACCCGGAAACTATTAAGCTACTTACCGACTTGAAAATGCCTTATTTTATAACTCAAAAAGATGGGGCAATTTGTTTTCGCCCTACCAGAAAAAACTGGGAGGTTAAAAAATTTGGAAAAGGTAGAATTTAAAACCTGGCTAAATCAAGATGTAAAAGGCCGTTGTTTCGTTTTAGAGCTCTCGGTGGGAAGAAAATACTTTGAAGACCAATATTGGCCCCAAGTTGTGGAAAAATTGGGAGGGGGAAAAGTAGTAAGAATTAGAGGGAAAAAAGAATGGGAAGAGAGGGGTAAAAAAGCAGCTTTACCTTCTCTGTTTGGAGAACAGAAAATTTTGTTGCTAGAAGATTTAGAAGAAGACCTGGCTCTAAAAATAAAGAATCTCCGCTCTCCTCACTTTCTGGTATTTATCTCTGGGGGTTGGAGGGGAGTAAAGGAGTGGAGCGATAGCACCTGGATAAAAGTAGAAGAAACCCACTATGGTTGGGAGAATTTTTGGAAAGACAGAGCGAAAAGCAGAAGAATACTGTTAGACCATCGAGTTCTTAAGTCTCTTTCTCGGTGGAGCAAAGAGTATGATTGGGCAGAAGAAGACGTGGAACAGTTTTTAAGCCAGTTCTCAGAAGGGGAAACTGTAAAAGTGGAAGATATAGAGTTTTATTTTGAAAAAAATGAACGGACGCTCCTTTTTCGCTTTTTAGATGCTATAGGAGAACGAAACCGAGAAAGAGCTATTTTTTACCTCCGTTCCCTCTTACAAATTGGTTTTTCTCCTTCTCTGCTTTTAGCTAATCTCGCTCGCCGCTTTCGTCTCCTCTGGCAAGCTCAGGAGACGAAAGAAGAAACTATAGATTTGTGGTCGGGTAAAAAACTCAATCCTTTTGAATGGAAAGAAAAAATCATAAAAAACAAAAACAACTATAGTCCAGAAGAAATAAAAAGAGCTTTTGAAATTCTCTATCAAGTAGATAAAATCCTAAAAACTCAAAATCCCGATCCAGAAACTGTATTTTTAGGAATGTTAGCCCAGCTTATGGCTAAGTAAGAGAGCTACTCTTTTGAGCGGTAGCTTGATTAAGCTTAGCGGTAAGGCGAGATTTAATCCGGGCAGCTTTATTTTTATGAAAGACCCCTTTACTCGCTGCCATATCCACTTTCTTGTATAATTGAGGAAGGTAAGAACGAGCTTCTTCTATCATTCCTCCTTCTACCAGCTTTCGGAACTTCTTAATTTCCGTTTTAGTAGCTGATTTAACACTTTGATTACGCAATCTTCTCTTTTCGCTTTTTCGCAAATTTTTCCAAGCTGTTCTAGTATTAGGCACTCTCTTCCACCTCTTAAAATATTTTTTGAAAAAAGACGATGTTCATTTTACCACGGAGCTTCAACCTTTGCAACTGGTTGAGGGCTGATTAAAAATTCCTCTACTTCCTTACTCATCTTGGTAACAATAAGGGGGTTTCCTTATTAGTCTCTTTGGCCCTTTTTAAGAGTTCCAACCGGGGGCATTCCTGCTTTTAAATACTCTTCCTTCCCATCGTTTCTGCAATCAGTATAT
>JAGPEW010000141.1 GCA_018056825.1 Candidatus Sordicultor aquaticus | reverse complement strand
TCTCCACTTTTACCTTATATTACTTTACGTTTAGCTCAGTCCTTTGAGGAACAAGACCTCTTTAATTCTGCTCTTTTATATGCCGTTCAAACTCTTACTTATTCAGAAAAAGAAGAAGACCGATTGATAGCTTTAAAAATAACTTCTCAATCTTTAGCTCATCTCGATTATCTAAAAGAGGCTACCTTCTTACTACACCATCTTTATTATACTTTTCCTACTTTAAGTTCTCGTGAAACGAGAGAATTAATCCAACCTTTCCTTTCTCAAATTTCTCCAGAAAGCTTCTCTCCTTCGGAGCGTCTTCTTTTAGCCAATTTTTTCTTTTCCTTAGGCTTTACCGAAAAGACCAAAGATTTTTTAGATCAGATAGAAAAACTTCTTTCTTCCCAGCAAGTAGATATATTCACTCTTCGTGCTCGTCTTTTGGTGAGAGAAGAAAGTTGGAAAGCATTAGAGCAGCTAATAAAGGAAAATTTACTGAGTAGGGGAGAAACAGAAGAAATCTTGTTTTACTGGGGAGTTTTGGAGCAAAGAAAAGCTAATTATAAAAGAGCAGCCCAAATTTATGAGAGGCTACTCTTTCTTTATCCCGAGAGTGAGTATGCTTTCAATACTTACCAAAATTTAGCTTTTTCTCTTCAGGTCGCAGGGGAAGAAAGAGGATATGTAGAAACAATGGAGAAAATTATTTCCCATTTTCCGGAAAAGAGCGCACCTCTGTGGGAATTGTTCTGGTTCTACTATGATAAAAACCAGATGACTCCTGCTCAAGAAAAATTAGAAAAATTAAAGAGTTTCCCTGAGGAAAAGAATAAAGCACTTTTTTGGTGGTTCAAAATCGATTCTTCCCTCGAGTACTTAGAAGAAATAGTAAAAGATGGAACAATAGACTATTATTATGTTCGAGCCTGGCAAGAATTGGAAGAAAGAGGAATTTCTCCTGCTTCCCCCTTTGGAGAAGAAGTCTCTCTTCCCCAGATAGATCTAAACAACGTTTCTTACCCTGAACACTGGAAAAAATACCAGTTTTTCCAGAAAATAGAAATGTGGGAAAATGCCGAGATAGAAATTTTATTTCTTCTTTCTAAAAATTCACCCCGAAGAGATTTTTATCCAGAGCTAAGTAGGTTCTATACTGCAAAAGGGGATTATCAAAAGAGTATACTCTACTCCCTTTATCTTCAGGAAGGAGGAAAAATCCCCCTTAACTTAGCCCGACAAATTTATCCTGAGTTTTTTCTATCCTCTGTCCAGAAACTAACTGGAGGTAAGTTAGACCCTTACTTAATTCTTGCTCTCATCCGGGCAGAAAGCTTTTTCGATTCAGCAGCTATTTCATCAGCCGGAGCTATAGGATTAGCTCAAATCATGCCTTCCACTGCCTCCTGGATAATAGAAAAAGGATGGGTAGAGGGAGAAGAAGAAAATATCTCTCTTCTTCTTTTAAATGCCGAGAAAAACTTAGAAATCGGAGTGAGCTATTTTTCCTATCTCTGGGAGCGCTTTGGAGGAAAGCTTTATCCTAGCATCTGTTCTTACAACGCTGGGCCAGGTAGAGTAGACCAATGGTTAGAAACTCTCTCTCCTGACCCCGACCTTTTTGTAGAATCCATTCCTTTTTCTGAAACTCAAAACTATTTAAAGAAGGTAATGGCTAATTATTTCGCTTACTCTATCCTCTACCAGGGGAGTTTTGACCCCCCTCCTTATCTTTAGCTCATCTTCAAATATTTTTTGAACTGCCCGATTTTCTCTTCTCCTTCTAAAATACCAATTTCTAAAGAAATTTTCCGAGATTCTCCAGGTTGAAGAGTTACCAATCTTCCCTCTTCTCTCTCCCGGCGCCGTCCCAGAGGGAAACAGTTACCTGGCTCCATACCTAACACATATTCCCCTTCTCCCATCATTTTCCACTCTGTAAAGTAGGGAATAGTATCTTTACTAAACTTAACATAGGCTCCTACTTTGAGTTTATCGTTCACTAATAAGGAAGCACCATAACCATCTTCTAGGGTTTTGGGATAATGGAGATAAACTTTTTCAAAATATCCTTTCTGGGGAGAAGAAAGAAGATGCCATTCTTCTTTTCCCTCTTCGGCCATCTTATCTCGAGGTACAGTTTTCTCTGCAGGGAGAAATAGCCTAGCTCCCTCATCCAAGAGGGGATAACCAAAGTTAATATGATATAAAATCATAAATGGGCTTTCATTCCAACCTTCATTAACCACCTGATCTTCAATGTGGATAATTGTCTCTCCCAAACGACTCCAGATTTTTCGGTAGAGAGCCATCTTATCTCCAAACACTATAGATTCCTTTATTTTTCCCTGCACCCACATTAAATAATCGTCTCCCTGCCAGGCTCCGTCTGCCCACAGATTACTGGCTGGAAGATAAGAAGCTCTACCGTGCAGGCCAAAATCTTCCTCTTCTAAAAAGGGGTGAGTAGATTTATCCCGTCCCGCAGCTCCAGCATAAGTAAGACCACAAGTATTCATTAATCCTCCATGAAATCCCCGCAACCATCCTAAACCCTCAGGTTCAAAAAAGGAAGGAGCTAAATTTCGAGTAGCGGAACGCCAGCTAATGTTCATACCTTTAAAACTAGTCCAAGCAACATCCAGACCCCGGTCTAGAAGAACGGTATAAACTAGACCACCCCCCGAATTAACCTCGGCTATTCTTACTCCTCTCTCTGCACCTTCAGTTAGCTCAGCTAACTTCACCCCTCCAATCTGAGAAATATCCCCTACTCTTTTTAAGATTTCCTCTCTGGTTATCTCTTTTCCCCATAAATTAGCCATAGATGGTTCCTCCTTTAAGTTTATTCTGAATTATTCTTACCATTGGAGTGGAAAAAAGGAAATATTCTCTCTCCTGGTCTTTTTTCCTCCGATGGTTTCTTTCTTTGGGTCTCTCGCAAAAAGGCGGGAACATCTAACTCATCTTCTATGATAATTTTATTATCTATCTCATCCATTACTCCTTCCATCTCTTCTGGCTTCTCCTCGGGACGCTCAAAACGAGTAGCAATAACCGTCACTATTGCTTCATTGGATAAGGTATCATCTACTCGGTAACCCCATAAGATATCAGTTTCCGTTCCCGCAGCACTGGTAACAGTGTTAACAATTTCTGTGACTTCACTTAGAGTCATATCCTGGCCACCGGTAATATTGAGAACAATAGATTTAGCACCTTTAACTGAAATTTCTAAAAGAGGGCTTTGAATGGCTTCTTCTGCCGCTTGTTTAGCCTTTTCTCTTCCTCTTCCATGACCTATACCAATTAGGACCATCCCTGCTCCACTCAGGACAGTTCTCAGGTCAGCCAAATCTAAATTAATCTCCTGAGGAGAGGTAATAAGATCAGTGATACCTCGCACCGCCTGATAAAGAATATGGTCTGCTATTCTAAAAGCTTCTTGTAAAGGAGTATCCTTCTTAGCAATTTGGAAAAGCCGTTCATTGGGAATTACAATTAAAGCATCAACTTCCTTCTGCAATCGAAGAATACCTTCCTCGGCTTGTTTTATTCTTTTTAGACCTTCAAATTTAAATGGTTTAGTTACTACCCCGACGGTCAGAGCGCCCCCCTCTTTAGCTATATTAGCTACCACCGGA